>JBBRVM010000524.1:0-2952 GCA_038246865.1 Burkholderiales bacterium | reverse complement strand
TTCGGCGTGCCGTCGGCATTAAGCATCACCGTGCCCACCGAGAAAAGCTGCAACAACTCACGCGCATAGTTCTCGTTCGGGCTCTCCTGCGCGCTACCGAGCATATCGAGGTACACGCCCATCGCCGGATGCAACGTCACATCACGCAGCAGTGTGCGGAAGTTGCCGAACGCATGCGTGCCCAGCATGTCCATGTAGTTCGGCACGCCAGTGCCTGCATCGAGCAGTCGGTTGTTGCCGATGGAAACCACCAGAATCTGCATCAGCGCATTTACCATGCGCTGGCGCAGTTGATCATTGCCCTCAAACGCCTGCTTGTAAAACGCTGGCACGTTTACCGCCCAAGGGCAGCCGTTGCTATCGGTGCAGCCATTGGCGCCGGTCTTGTTTGCAGCGATCAGACCTGCCGCGTAAGTCGTGTACGACGTTGCAGGTAGCGCAAATTGCTCGTTCAACCAGGCGTCGGTACTCATCCCCTGTGCGCGATAAATTTCGGAACGCGATGCGCCAAAGGTTGCTTGCTGCAACAGACGCGCCGCCGCTTTGGGGGCTGGGCAACCGAGCGTCATAAACGACTCGACCGAGGTTCCCGCACGACGCTGCGCCAGCGCGGGCAGCGAAATATTAGTGGTCCATGCTTCGCGCGAGAAGCCGGCTAGGTAGCGACCTATGATGAGCGCATCAACGGTCGTGAAATCGCCATCGCCGTCTACATCAAGCCGCGCAATGTTCGCAGCAATCGCGGCTTCAGCGCCGACGAGCGAAACGCTCGGGGCGACGTTAGCAATGAGCGCCGAACCGCGTATGCCCTGCGCGTATCGAGCGAGTAACACGCCATCGACGGAAAATTTCGCCGCGCTGGAAGCACCCGAAACGTTGAACGGGCAGTTAGCGATTTGCGCCGTAGACACGCCCGGCAGAGCAAGAACGCCAGCGCAAACGAGCCCCGTCTTCCAGGCTCGCAAACGCACCATCTGCATCAACAAAATCTTCATGAAACCCTCAATCGCCCGACGCCCAGCGCCGAGGCATGCATCCCAAACCGAAGGATAACGTATGCGATGACGTTGGCATAGTGCCTGTGACGATTGATGCGATCCAATCGCCACGTGCGGTCTAGGCTGCTTTGCGAGTCGTTTTGGCTCGGGTCGCCGTGAGAGGTTTGGACGTTGCAAGGATCGCCGAGCGCAGAAACTCGTTCACCGCATCGGAGGATTTGAAAACCGCCGCGACATCGGGTTGCAAGACCACCGCCGACGTGTCGGCCAGTTTCGACGCGAACCGGTTCGGTTTCGCCTTTGAGTAATCGAGTGAGTATTCAGCACGCATATCGTCTGAAGGCGGCGCTGGTTTAGCTTTGCTCATAGTCTTTTCGTTCCTTCCGCGCTTCAATTCGCGAAATATCGTGGGGTGGGTTACTCTGCGAAATCGTCGAAGACCCAGGCCGTCATTGTCCCATCCGGCATAAGAGTGAATACGTCACCAACATCTCCGGGGCTGTTATCCGACAAAACGTCCCATTGACCTTCGGTAGAAGGTTTGCCATTTTCATCAGTAATTGATCTCAACCGTACATTCTCAATTGGCCAACTCTTCATCACAGGCTCCACGACACCGCGATGGATAGTAAAAACCCTCCGCTCATTAAAGAACCGAAAAAACGGGGCTGCACCGAGTGCCTTGGAATGATCTTTGTACCATTCAAGCAGAGATGAATCGGAGCGCGCCTTTTCGTCGATGTCCTTGCTCTCTCTTTCCATGACCATAGTGACGCTTCTTGATGTCGCCAAGTAAGCGTTTATGCACGAACGAAATGTCGCATCTTCTTGGTCGTGCGCAATTGCTAATCGCATTTGCGCAGCCGCGTCGTCGAGCTTTAGTTCAGTCGATGTTCTTACGGTCTCACCGTTCATTTCAATCGGTTTGACTTTCAAATGTGCGAGCAATGTTCACGCGTTTCTTCACGAGACTAGCGTTGCAAGTGCCTGATCCAACTTCGAACCATCCGTCCCACCCGCCATAGCCATATCGGGCCGTCCACCGCCTTTGCCACCGACGACTGCCGCAGCCTTGCCAACGATGTCCCCCGCCTTGAATTTGCCAACGAGATCAGCCGTTACCCCAGCACACAGCGCAACCTTGCCATCCACCGATTTACTGCCAAGCAACACAACCCCAGAGCCCAATTTGTTCTTCAACTGATCCACCATCTCGCGCAGCGCTTTCGCGTCCGCGCCTTCGATCTCCGCAGACAAAAACTTCACGCCGTCCTTCTCAACCACTTTGCTCAAAAGATCGCCACCCGCTGCGGCGTTGAGTTTGCTCTTTAGTGCGCTGAGTTCTTTCTCCAGCGCTTTGACGTGGTCTTGAATTTGAGCGATCTTGGTCGTGACTTCAGCCTGCGGAATTTTGAGTGCGCCGGCAACGTCCGCCATGCGTGCGTCGAGCGCCTGCACGAAGGCCATTGCATTCAGGCCGGTGACGGCCTCGACGCGGCGCACGCCTGCTGCGACGCCGCCCTCAGAGATGATTTTGAAGAAGCCGATGTCGCCGGTGCGGGTGACATGCGTGCCGCCGCAGAACTCTTTGCTGCTGCCGATTTCGAGCACGCGGACTTCGTCCCCGTACTTCTCGCCGAACAGCATCGTTGCGCCGCTGGTCTTGGCTTTTTCGATGCCCATGACCTCAGCGTTTGTGGCGGTGTTGGTGACGATTTCGGCGTTCACTTTGGCTTCGACTTCGCGGATTTGCGCGTCGGTCATCGGCGCGTTGTGGGCAAAGTCAAAACGTGTTTTGTCGGCGTCAACCAGCGAGCCTTTTTGTGCAACGTGGTTGCCGAGCACTTCGCGCAGCGCCTTGTGCATGATGTGGGTGACCGAGTGATTGCGCACGGTGCGGGCGCGGGCATCAAAATCCACTTGCGCGGCCACGGTGTCACCCACACGAAGCTCC
>JBBRVM010000523.1:0-2955 GCA_038246865.1 Burkholderiales bacterium | reverse complement strand
TCTTTCGGGCTCGCGAGGCTCAGCGCCCAGCCTTCATGCTCGCCACGACCAGTGCGACCGATGCGGTGAATGTGCAGTTCGGGCTCTTGTGTGACGTCCACATTGATCACGGCTTCTAGCTGCGCGATATCAAGACCGCGCGCGGCAACGTCGGTCGCGACGAGCACCGAACAACTGCGATTGGCGAACTGCACCAGCACCTGATCGCGATCACGCTGCTCCAGTTCGCCGTGCAACGCCTGCGCGCTAAAACCACTCGCCTGCAACAGCGTCACCAAATCCTTGCAACGCTGTTTCGTATTGCAAAACGCGAGCGTGCTGATCGGGCGATAGTGATTTAGCAGTTTGGTTACCGCGATCAGCCGTTCGCTGTCTTCAATCTCATAAAAGCGCTGACGAATCTTGTCGCTTTCGTGCTGCGCCTGCACCGTGATCCGCTGCGGATTTTTCAGAAATTGCGCAGCGAGTTTGGCGATGCCTTCAGGGTAGGTCGCAGAGAACAACAGCGTTTGTCGCTCGGTGGGGACCTTCTTCGCCACATAAGCAATGTCATCGTAAAAGCCCATATCAAGCATGCGATCCGCCTCGTCGAGCACGAGCGTATTCACCGCGCTCAAATCGAGATTGCCGCGATCCAGCAAGTCCATAATACGACCCGGTGTGCCCACAGCGATATGCGCGCCGTGCTCAAGACTCGTGCGCTGGCCGCGCATCATCACGCCGCCCGCCAGCGTCAAAATTTTGATGTTGTCTTCGGCGCGGGCAAGGCGACGCAATTCCTGTGTGACCTGCTCGGCCAGTTCGCGCGTCGGGCATAGCACCAGCGCCTGCACGTCGAAGCGTGCTGCGTCGATTTTGGCCAGCAACGGAATGGCGAACGCGGCCGTTTTTCCGCTTCCTGTTTTTGCCTGTGCAATAAGGTCTTTGCCGATCAGCGCAACCGGCAGGCTCGCGGCCTGAATCAGCGTCATCGTGTGGTAACCCAAACGATCCAGATTGGCGAGCATCGCCGCGGAGAGCGGGAGCGCAGAAAAGCCAGCCTCGTGAGCGGCCATGGGTGCGCTTTTGGGTGTGTCAATAGTCGTTATGTGCTTCATTTATGGGTATGTTAGGGCCGAAGCGTTAACAACGGCGACAACACCATGGAAAATAGAGGATGACAAAAAAATCAATATTCATCGCCCCCGCCCAGTTTGATGACCCTGTAGCCGCGCTCGCGCAAGTCAAACGTATCTACGATACCTCCATCGCGCATCTGCGCGAAGCGCTGCAACGCTTTGTTGCGGGTGAGGAATCAGGCGGCCATGTCCGCGCCTGCTATCCCTTCGTTCGCATCCACACACGCACCGTCGCCCGCGCTGATTCGCGTCTGTCGTACGGCTTCGTGCACGGCCCCGGCGTCTACGAGACGACGCTCACGCGGCCCGATCTTTACGATCATTACTATCTCGAACAATTCCGCCTGCTACTAAAGAATCACGGCACTTTGCTGGAGATCGGCACCAGCGCGCAACCGATCCCGGTGCATTTCTCGTTCGCTGAACATGATCACATCGAAGGCAATCTGACGCGAGAACGTCGTCAACTCATGCGCGACGTCTTCGATCTGCCTGACTTGTCCGCGATGGACGACGGTATCGCCAACGGAACCTACGAGCCGCCGCCTGGCGCACATCAGCCGCTTTCCCTGTTCACCGCGCCGCGCGTCGACTATTCGCTGCATCGCCTGCGTCACTACACGGGCACAGGCCCCGAGTGGTTTCAGAACTTTGTGCTGTTCACCAACTACCAGTTCTACATCGACGAATTCGTGCGCATGGGTCACGAGCTCATGAACGATGAGAACGGTGAATACGTCGCCTTCATCGAACCGGGCAACGTCGTGACGCGACGCAAAGGTTTGCCTGCAGTCGCTGGCGACGAACTCGGCGCAGCACCGCCACGGCTGCCACAAATGCCCGGATATCACCTGCTGCGTGCCGACGCCTCCGGCATCACGATGGTCAACATCGGTGTTGGTCCGGCCAACGCAAAAACCATCACCGATCACATCGCCGTGCTGCGCCCACATGCGTGGATCATGCTCGGCCACTGCGCGGGTCTGCGCAACACACAGGCGCTTGGGGACTATGTGCTCGCCCACGGCTACGTGCGCGAAGATCATGTGCTTGATGAGGATTTGCCGTTATGGGTGCCGATTCCCGCGCTAGCTGAAGTGCAGGTTGCGCTCGAATCCGCCGTCGCCGACATCACGCAACTCAACGGATACGAACTCAAACGCATCATGCGCACCGGCACGGTCGCGAGCACCGATAACCGCAACTGGGAGTTGCTGCCCATGCATGGAAATGCGCGCTCACCCGAGCGCCGCTTCTCGCAAAGCCGCGCGATTGCGCTCGATATGGAGAGCGCAACGATTGCTGCGAACGGATTTCGCTTTCGGGTTCCGTATGGCACGTTGTTGTGCGTCAGCGATAAGCCGCTACACGGCGAGATCAAGCTTCCCGGCATGGCCAATCACTTCTACCGAGAACGGGTGAAGCAGCACTTGTTGATTGGAATTCGAGCGATGGAGTTGATGAGGAATGCAGGGGCGGATCATTTGCATAGCCGGAAGTTAAGGAGTTTTGCTGAGGTGGCGTTTCAGTAGCGATCTCGCCCTTCCGGCGTCATTCTCGACCCAGCCCGAAATTCAGTTCGTAGTCCGCGCGGAGCGCAAATCCGTCCCCTCGCCCTTGAGGGGAGAGGGTTAGGGAGGGGGTGATGGGGGAATGAAGAGCGCTGTTTGCCACGAGCTGCTCATGCCGCAGGGCAGTCACTTTTCTTGCTTCGCCAAGAAAAGTAACCAAAAGAAGGCGACCCCGACATTCGCCCTGATCCGAGATTTGAAGCGAAAACGTCGCGCGGTCCGAAACTCGCTGCGCTCAAACAACGGACCGCTTCATCGACGTTTTC
>JBBRVM010000522.1:0-2964 GCA_038246865.1 Burkholderiales bacterium | reverse complement strand
GGAGCGGCTTTAGCCGCGATCTTCGCAGGTTAGTGAAATCGCGGCTGAAGCCGCTCCCACAAAAGCCGCTCCCACAGAAGCTCAAATCTTATTTGAAACTGGACGTTGCTTAACGTGAAACTCACCTACTCACACATTGACCTCGCAGCACTGCTGATCTTTGCGCTGTGCTGGTTCGGCTATGCCTGGTTCGCCGCGCGGCGCAGTACAGATCGCCACAGTTTGCTCAATGTGATGAACCCGTTGCGCGAGCGCTGGTTTGAGCAAACATTGTCGCGCGAAAATCGCATCGTCGATTCCAGTCTGACCGCTAATCTGTTGCACAGCGCGACATTTTTTTCGTCGACCACGATCCTGGTCCTCGGTGGTTTGCTCGCGCTGTTCGGCTCGGTGGAAAAGAGCGCGGACATCATCGAGAATTTGCCGTTCGCACAGCGCAGCTCATATCAGCTGCTTGAGGCGAAAGTGGTGTTGCTGATTCTGCTTTTTGTCTACGCGCTGGTGAAATTTACGTGGTCGGTGCGACAGTTTAATTTTGTGACGATTCTGATCGGATCGCTTTCGCCGAAAGACAAAATCACCGACGCAGATTGTTCAGCAGCGAAGGCCGCATCGGGCATTTTGAAGCTGGCGGGCGAAAATTTCGGGCAGGGCATGCGGTCCTATTACTTCGCGGTTGCGGCGCTGATGTGGTTCGTGCAGCCGCTGTTTTTTATCGCCGCAACGCTGGTGGTCACCTTCATGCTCTATCGAATGGAGTTCCACTCACGGACTTTGGACGTTTTGTCGGAAATCCGAAAGTAACATTTCTCTGTATCCCAGTATGCATGGGGGCTAAAGGCGAAAAACCGATGAAGTCGATAAATAAGCGTTTTTCGTATATAGCCCCGGCGCGGTGGTCGCTTCAGCATAAAGCTGTATCGACTTTGACGCTCGCTCTTCTGGCCTTTGGGCTGAATGTCGCGCCCGCGCAGACGCCCGTTACGCCCAAGGCACCCGATAAAGCACGCGTCTTGACCGGCACCACGCCAAGCCCGGCCGATTTGACGACACCGGTGACGCGGCCCCCTGGCCACAATCGCCCGAAAATCGGTCTCGTGCTCTCGGGCGGCGGCGCGCGCGGCATTGCCCACGTCGGCGTGTTGAAAGAGCTTGAAGCCGCACGCATCCCGATTGATTTCATCGCGGGCACCAGCATGGGCTCGATCATCGGTGGCTTGTACGCGAGCGGCATGACGCCCGCCGAGCTGGAGCGGCGCATTCTCGCGATGAACTGGGATGAGGTGCTGGCTGATCGCCCGCCACGCGAACAGCTGTCATTGCGCCGCAAGGCCGATGATCTGAGACTCTCGATACCGATTGAGTTTGGCATGCGTGACGGCCAGTTGCGGGCGCCGCGCGGAGCGGTCGGCTCCACCGGGCTTGAGAACGTGCTCAAAGACTTGACCGACGGCGTGCCCAATAGTGTGTTGTTCGATCAATTGCCGATCCCGTTTCGTGCGGTGGCGACCGATCTGGTGACCGGTGAAGCGGTGGTGTTTGATCGCGGCGAATTGGCCGCCGTTATGCGCGCCAGCATGAGCGTGCCGGCTGCATTTGCGCCGGTTGAAATCGGCGGCCGCATGTTGGTCGATGGCGGGCTGGTGGACAATTTGCCGGTGGATGTCATGCGGAAGATGGGCGCGGACATCGTCATCGCCGTGAACATCGGCTCGCCGCTGTTGCGGCGCGAAGAGCTGGGCTCGATTTTGGGAGTGGGGCTACAAATGCTCAACATCCTCACTGAGCAAAACGTGCGCACTTCGCTGGCCTCGCTCAAGTCAACGGACGTGTTGATCGTGCCCGATCTCACGAATGTAAGCGCCACCGATTTCAAGCTCGGTGCCGACGCCATGAACCGGGGGGCCGAGGCGACGCGCGGCGTGTTGCCGCTGTTGTCGGCCTACGCGTTGTCGCCAGTCGACTATGTGCAGCAACTCGCCGTGCAGCGGCGTACCGCAACGCCTGCGCGCATTGACGAGATTCGCGTGGAGGGCGGCACCTATTCCAGTGCTGACACCATTCGCGCGCAGCTCTCGTTCGCCGCGGGCGCGCCGTACAACCGCCGAGAACTGGATCGCGATCTCGCCTGGCTCGATGGTCGCGGCGACTTCGAACGGCTCGACTATCGAATCGTCTCTGAGCGTGATCGCAACGTGCTGTTGCTCGACGTTCAGGAGAAATCGTGGGGGCCTAATTATTTTCGCTTTGGCCTGAACCTCAGCACTGATTTCAAAGGCCAAGGGGAATTTAATTTCGTCGCGAATCACACCCGCCGTTGGATCAACAGCCTCGGTGCAGAGTTGCGAAACGAGTTCCAGATTGGTCGTTCACAGCGCTTGTCCACCGAGTTTTATCAACCGCTGTTGCCGTCGGAAACTTTGTTCCTGAGCTTCGGGGCCGAACAACGTCGCCGTCAAATCACTTTGTCGATGCGGATGGCAAATGGCCTCACCAGTCGCCCGATCGCGCAGTTCAGCGGCATCAACACGAAGGCGTCTGTCGACCTCGGTGCTGCGTTTGGCCGCTACGGTGAATTCCGCGTGGGGCCGGTCTATGAGCGCGTCAACATCTCGCCCACCATTGCCGACTTGAGTTTTGACGGCGTCCGCTCGAACGAATCTGGAATGCAGGCCAACATGGTGATCGATCAGCGTGATTCGGCGTCGTTCGCTCGCAGCGGTTATCGAATCGAAGCGAACGTGCATCGTGCGTTAACTGCGTTCGGTGCAAGCAGCAATTTTGCGCGCTATCAATGGTCGTCCGAATACGCGAAAACGTTCGGCGCAAACACGTTTGATGCCGCGCTTAAGTTCGGTGGTTCGTACAGCAAAAACACATCTGCCTACCCGTATTTTGAGCTCGGTGGTTTTCTGCAACTTTCGGGCCTCTCCGCCAACGAACTGCGCGACGATCAGATTGCGT
>JBBRVM010000521.1:0-2990 GCA_038246865.1 Burkholderiales bacterium | reverse complement strand
GAAGCATGAGCAGATTGATGCCCTTGCTGCCGCAACTCAAGCCCGTTTCGGTGCGCCGAACTGGGTGTTTAACAACGCCGGTGTTGGCGCAGGCGGACTGATCTGGGAGAACACGCTCAAGGATTGGGAATGGGTGATAGGCGTCAATGTGATGGGCGTCGTGTACGGTATCAGGGCGTTCACGCCGATGATGTTGGAGCGCGCAAAAGCGGAGCCGGACTATCGCGGTTGCGTCGTCAACACGGCGTCGATGGCGGGCCTGTTGAATGCGCCAACGATGGGCGTTTACAACGCGTCAAAACACGCGGTCGTAGCGATCAGCGAGAGCCTGTATCAGGACTTAAAACTGGTGAGCGATCAGGTGACAGCAGCCGTGTTGTGCCCGTATTTTGTCGCCACAGGTATCGCCAATTCACATCGCAATCGTCCATCGGACATGAAAAATGACAGCGGTCCAACGTTGTCACAAATCGTCGCGCAGGCGCAGAGCAGCAAGGCCGTGAACTCGGGTAAGGTCACGGCGCAGATGATTGCAGAGCGCGTTTTTGAGGCGATTGAGCACCACAAGTTTTACATCTTCAGTCATCCCAATGCGCTCGGTAACGTCACCACACGGATGACGGACATCACTGAAATGCGCAATCCAACTGATCCGTTCGCCGAGCGGCCAGAAATCAGCGCATCGCTGAAAGCCAAGCTGCGCGGGGGCTAGCGAGCGGTGGCGGCGTGCCCCTGCGGATCGGGCGCTGCGTATGAGGCGTGCTGTGGTCGCTATCACGCCGGGCCGCAGCATTTGCTCGCCCCGACGCCCGAATTCCTCATGCGCTCGCGCTACAGCGCGTACGCGTTGGGTCTGCGTGAATACGTCCTCGACACCTGGCACGCATCAATGCGACCCGAGCACATGGAGCGGTTCGATTCGGGTGTGAAATGGCTCGGATTGACGGTCAAGCGCGCTTGGACAGCGAGCGATGACGAAGGGTTTGTCGAGTTCATAGCTCGCAACAAACCGCCCGGTGGCGGTCCCGCTGATCGATTGCACGAACTGAGCCGATTTGTGCGTGTTGAGGGCCGCTGGCAATACGTCGATGCGGTTGAAAACTAATCAGCTTTTTGATGAAAGCACCATTTAATCGGGGCTGACGCTGATATTCGGCCATACTCGACTATTGACGATTTGGCGCTCTAGCCCTCGATCAGCGGACATTTGACGAACAAGTTGCTGATTCAGGGTTA
This sequence comes from Burkholderiales bacterium, assembly GCA_038246865.1. GTDB lineage: Bacteria > Pseudomonadota > Gammaproteobacteria > Burkholderiales > Casimicrobiaceae > Casimicrobium. The sequence continues at coordinate 1,754 of JBBRVM010000521.1, read as the reverse complement.
CTGTGGCGCGTACTTCTGAATCCATTGGCGGTCAATCTTGTCTTTCCAGCGCCAGACCCAGTCGCCGCCCAGCGTGAAGCCGTTGCGACTGGCGATGGCGCGCTTCCGACCCAGCGACAGCAGCATCAACGCATTCGGATTGTGCTGATATTGGGCGAGCGGTGTGTCGTTTAATCTGGCGAGCAAATTTGCCGCCAGTAGTGGCCCCTGTCGGACAGCATAAACGCCCGACTTTGGCACTACCGCGCCGCTCATATGAGCACAATCGCCCGCTGCAAAGACGTGAGGATGATTCGAGCTTTGCAGCGTTGGCGTGACATGCGCGCTGCCGTCGGTTGAGCGCGTCAGATCGGTTCTTGCCAACAGCGCAGCCGGGGCGTAACCGGTGGCGAGCACGGTCAATTGCGTGTCGATGGTCTGCCCGCCGGAGAGGCGAATTCGTGTCGGCTCAATCTGCTCGACGGGGCTGTTTTCGAGCACCTCGACGCCGTCTCTGCGGCAGGCGCGCAACGCAAGCGTGCGCACGCGACGCGGAAACGTTTCCAGCAACCGGGTGGCGGTCACAATCGACACGCGCCGGTTTTTCACGCCGCGCCAGCGGAAGGCGAGCGCGAGAGCCACCTCCACCGCTGCAGCGCCGCCGCCAACCACGCGAACGATCAGGCCAGAGGCTCGGACGCTGTCAAATTCGGTAATCGCCGCTAGCAACGGTTCAATGGGTTTAACCGTCACCACATACGCGCCTGGTGACGTCGGGATCTGATGCGAAACACAGCCCAGATCAAGCGAGGCATAGTCGAAACGGTGCCGCTCGCCATGCGCGGCTTCCAGCAATGCGTTGTCGGCATTGAGCCCTATCACGGAGGTTTCAAAGAAGCGCACTCGCGCGCGCTGACACAGCGCCCACAGGTTCACCTTGGCATCGTTGGCCGTGTAATGCCCGGCGATGACGCCCGGAAGCATGCCGGAATACCAGACACTCGGACTCGGGTTAAACAGCGCTACGTCAGCTTCAAACGGCGGGTTTTCGGCCAGCTGCCGCAACACCTCGACGTGGGCATGACCGCCGCCAATTAACGCGAGCGTCCGCTTCAATTCAGTTCCTTGGCTCTAAGCACAAACACGCCAGCTTCAGCCGCAGCGGTTGCCAGCCAGGTGAAAGGTAAGGTCGGAAACGCGTCCTCAACCAGATCGCGATTGTGACCGACGTCGACCAGCAAAATACCGTGCGGCGTCAGATGCGATTTCGCTTCGGCCAACAGGCGTCGCACCACGTCATTGCCGTCAGCGCCCGCAGCTAGCGCAAGCTTCGGTTCACAGCGAAATTCGCTCGGTAGCGCAGCCATACTGGCGTCGGTGACGTAGGGCGGGTTGCTGATAATCACGTCGTACTTTTGACCACCGAGCGCAGCGAACAAGTCGCTCTGCACGACTGTGATGGCCTCAACCATGTTGTGCAGCGTGACGTTCTCGCGCGCCACTGCCAGCGCTTCGGGCGAGATGTCTGACGCTGTCACGTGAGCTTCGGCAAACGCATGCGCCGCGAGAACCGCGAGGCAGCCGGAACCCGTGCATAGATCGAGCACTTCTTTCATATCGTCCGGATTGTCGATCCAGTCAGCGAGACTGTCGTCAAGCAATTCACCAATAAACGAGCGTGGAATCAACACCCGCTCGTCGACCTTAAAGCGCAAGCCCATCTGCTCGACAAAGCCCAGAATGTAGGCAACCGGTACGCGATCCAGAACACGATG
>JBBRVM010000520.1:0-2990 GCA_038246865.1 Burkholderiales bacterium | reverse complement strand
GCGACCGCCGCTTTCCGCCGCGCCTTACGCCATGCGCGCGCTCACCGTGATGAGAAACGTCGTGTATGTGGCAGCCGACGGCACGCCGGCACAAAACGGTGCGGCGCTGCAAGCAGCAATGAGCGCTATACAGGGCAACACCGCAGAGAACAGCTACACCGTGTTCGTCGATGCAGGGACTTTTGATCTTGGCACCTCCACCTTGGCACTAAAGGCATTTGTGGATCTGGTAGGGCAAGGGCGTGAGCGCACTATCATTCGATCGGCGGTTAATGGCCCTACATTGCAGCTTGCTGACAGCACCGGTGTTGCTGCACTAAAAGTGCTGGCCAGCGGCCCGAATCCCGATAGCGGCTCGAAGATTGCTGCCATCGAAGGGCCGCAGGGCGTCACCGGCGTGTATCTGCGAGACCTAGTCTTGGATTCGTCGCACGCAGCATCGCTTCAAGGATTCCGTTACGGCATCCTGCTGCTCGGCACACACGACAATCGAATCGAGGACACGATCGCCACCGCCAGCGGTGGCGAATACAGCTACGGCATGCGCACAGATTCCCCCAATGGTCGTGTGGAAGGGCTGTTGATGCGCAACGTGCAGGGCATCGGACGTGGGGCGGCCGTCGGAACGCGCGGCATCGACATTATCAGTGCCAATGATGTGGATGTGCAAGACATCACCGGGCGTGCCGAGGGCACGGCAGCATCGACGACAGTCAACTACATTGGCCTGCGGTTCCACAGTGGCGATGGGCTCATCGCCCGCAACGTCATCGGCTATGCCGGCCTGCCAGATATCGCCGGCATCGCCGCTGTCCAAGCCGTGATTCTTAGCTACGTCAACGAGGCAGAGATGGTCGGCGTGTCGGCGCTGGCGGAAGGAACGGGCGACTACATTATCGGTATGTTTATTCAGGCTGAGACGGTGGCTTACTTCGACCCCGCGAGGACCTTTACTCGGCCACGCATCTTTGACGCGCAGATCCGTGCGCTAGGCAAAGGTGCGAGCGGCGTTGCGGGAATGATTGTGTGGGGCGCTGCGCCCTTGCTAGAGCGCGCCACGATTGAGGCACGCAACCCCGACACACCCAGATCCGTCATCGCGCTGGATGCGACGTCATTCGACTATGGCGCGAACCAAGAACTGAGCGTGCAAGGGCCGTTTGAGATCCGCGACTCGACGTTCGTGCAGGCGCATCCAGGCGAATTTCGGGGTTTGGGCATTCACGCCAACGGTGCAGATATGCGTTTTGACAACGTGCGCATCGAAGCGCGCGACTTCCCGCTCGAAATTGGCGCATATCAGGACCTCACCAATCCGGCGCGTTCGGTGACTGCACGTAACAGCACCTTCATCACTGAGCGCCCCACACAGGCGGGATCTATCGCTGTACATCCCAATACCGACTTCCGCAGCATGCATGGCACGTTCAACGCTGGCGTGGGACTCGGCACCAATGCAACGGCCACATGTGCCGCGAGTGCTTATGACGCTGCGACACCAGTATTTCTCGCCAGCGCCTGTCCTTGAAGGAGGGTGTCCATCATGAATCGCTGGTCCCACAAATTTCAATCGCGCGACTTGCTCGCCTTCGCACTGTTGGCTGCAACAGGCAGCTTGGCGTATGCCGACAGCAGCAGCCCGCATTTCCGCATCACGCGTGATGCCACGGTGACCGCCAGCGCGATTGCGACATCGCCAAACTTTTCCACCACGGTCGCCGGCGGCACCGGAATGCAGACGCCACCGCAGAGCAGCCCCGGTTACAGCACAACTGGCGGTGACCCTTCACAGCGCTCGACTCAAGTATTCAGGCAGGGCTTCGAGTGAAAGCCACCACAACGCGAACGTCCACGCGGCTGACGTTCGCGGCCAGATTGACGTCAACGGTCAATCGTTAGAACTACTCAACAGCTCGAATGAGCGCCTTCGCCAACTAATCCACGTAAGTCTCCTGGGGAGCGTCGTCTACATGAAGATTTCGTCTTGGCGAAACACGGTCGTACTTTGTCTGATGCTGGCTTGTGCGCCAGGCATCGCGTTTGCATCGAGTCAAAGCAATGCGAGCACCGCGTCGATCACTGCTGCGGGTGATCCCGGCACGCTGGCGGCTGGCGAAGCTCACACGCGTGCAATAGCGGTAAACCGGCGGGATGAATCTCGGAGCAAACTCGACGATGGAAGAAATAGTGACTCACAGTCTCCTTCGCATATCGGTTGAAGCAGCAACACCAAATTTGGGGAACCTTTCTTGACCTTTATGTCAAATCGCGTTGCTGCGTTCGTTGTTCTCTCAGTCTTGGGATGGTTGACGCCCGCGGCGGTCATGGCGGAAACGCCGGTGCAAGTGTGGGCGGTGGAGAGCCCGGGGCACACGGGCCCGGCATCTGGTCAGCCCGGATGCGGCACCACGCCATTCGCGCAACGCGCAATGGCCATCGACGCTGACGGCAATTCCTATGTCACCGGTTGTAGCAGCAATGGCAGCAACAACGACTACCTCACTGTCAAGTACGACGCCAGCGGTGCCGTTCTGTGGTCGGCGCGCTACAACGGCACCGGCAACAGCAGTGACCAAGCCACGGCCCTCGTCGTGGACGCCAGCGGCAATGTCACGGTCACTGGCACCTCGCGCGGCAGCGGTGGTGGCGAAAACTACGCCACCGTTAAATACGACAGCGCCGGCGTGCAGCAGTGGGTGCGGACATACAACGGCGCGGGCAATGGGAGCGACCAAGCCAATGCCGTCGCGGTGGATGCTACCGGCAACTTATACGTTACCGGTCAGTCGTTTGGCGGCGGCGCTACCCGCAACAATTACGCGACTGTCAAATACGACCCCGCTGGCACACAGCTTTGGGTGCAGATCTACAATGGCAGCCGCAGTTGTTACGCCCAGTGGGAAGACTGCGGACCATGGGAGACGAATGACTGGGAATTTGTATTCGGCACCAAGCCCCACCCCAAAACCACGCAGAATGGGGCTGCAGGC
>JBBRVM010000519.1:0-2998 GCA_038246865.1 Burkholderiales bacterium | reverse complement strand
AGCGAACGCTACGCCATCTGGATGGCAACGCTTGCCGAGCTCGAACGGCGCGCGCGTCGCGAAACTGTGCCGCAAGTGCTTGAACGCTTTGAAAGCGCGCTAGCCATTTTTAAAAAAATCGGTAGCCGGACGGAGGATCACGCCATCGCCTTGCAAAATTATTCAACAGCGCTTGAATCAGCTTCACGTTTTGACGCGTCGCTTGCAGTCGGTGGCCAGGCCATCAACATGCTTGAAGCGCTCAAGGAGTTTGATCACGCGGGTCTTGCGATCGCGTATCAGCGACGCGCGCAGACGCTGCAGCTACTGGGCCGCACGGAAGCCGTTGAGGCGGCGTTTGACCACGCTATTTCGCTTTTGAAAAGCAGCTACGGCAGCGACAGTACGCTGCTGCTTAACGCGCTTTTGTTGAAGGCCCAGTGGTTGCACGGACGCGGTCGACAGCCCGAAGCGTGGGCGCTGGTTGACCAGGTGTTTGCCACAGAACGACAGCCCTCGGATGACCCGTTCGGCATCCCGGAGCAGCACTACGTTCGCGGGCTGATGCTGCTCAGCGAAAAGCGACTGCCCGAGGCGCAGGCTGATCTTTCCCGCGCTGCAACCGCGTGGCGTTCGGCCGGCAATAATCCGTCCCGCGCAGAGAAGGCCGAAGCTGCCTTGGCGACCGTGAAGGCAGCGCTGGCGGAGGCGAGTAAGCGCTAGTCCAGCGTCGCGTAATTTGAGGCCGGTGGGTGATGCGAAAGCTGCGGCAATTTCGTCTGAATGACATCTTTGCCTGTTCCGACATCCGGTCGTTTGCCCAATGACAAAACCTGTTGCTCACGTCACCCGCCTTCGCTGGAAATGGCTATTCGGCGTGGTATTTCTCGTCTATGGTCTGTATGCAATGATCCAGCGCTGGGTGCTGTGGCGATGGGGAGGGGACTGGAACCTTGCTGATCTTGCGGTTGAGCCATTCGCGTTGGTATTGGGAGTATGGTTAGTGCGCGCCGCGCTGTCTGGAACGCTGGCGCGACTGCGTTACGGCGCGGTGACATTGCGCGCAGCGCCAACGCCCGTCCGATCGGGGCAGCCGATTGACATTTCGCTCGACATCGCCTCGGGTATCGCTGCGGGCGACAGCGTCGAGCTGGTGCTCGTGTGTCAGTTGGCCGAACCGGACAGCGACGGCGTGAATTACACGGAGCGATGGCGGCTGGCGCAGACGGTCGCTGCGACGTCAACCCGTGCGGACGGTAGCGCGATATTCGCCGCGACCTTCCAGATGCCGAAGACGCCAATCGAGTCGCGCCCGACAGGGCAAAACTTTGAGGTGCTGACTTTGCATGCGACGCATCGAAACGGGCTGGAACGCGAGTTTCGACTCGATTGGCATGGGCGCGGCTAGACCGACCGCGACGCACGAGATTTACTCCCGCAGGCTTCTTGTTTGATCGACTTTAGTCGAAAACCACCTCTTACCCCTTTTTGAATGGGCGTTACGGCGAAAAGCTGTTGTGTCTTTTGCAGCGGTGATGATGGAGTTTTGCTGCGCTTTGCGTCCGGTCAGGTGCGCATCATTTCGATGTGTCTCTTCGAACGCAAGGAACCGTCATATGTTCAGATTTATGTTGTGCGCAATGCACCGGTTGACACGAACGACGGCGCGGTGCGCCCCTGTGCTGGCGACGCTTGGCCTGGCGCTCGCTAGCGAAGCGGCAACGCTCACCGTAAACAACGCGGGCGACACGCCACCGTACAACACTACGTGCAAGCTGCGCGCTGCTGTTCAGGCAATGAACGTCGGCAATGTTGCGGGTACGGGTTGCGTAAATAGCAGCGCCTCGCCGTTTGGCTCCGGCGATTTAATCCTGATTGATGCAACGGTCACAACGATCACCCTCACCGATGCGCCGGACAATCACCTGCGGATTGTGATCAACGATTTACAAATTGACGGCGGTGGGCACAACGTAGTCATCGAACGCAACATCGTTACTTCTGTCAATGAATTTCGGGTGATCAAGCATGACGGCATGGGCACGCTACGGTTGTTGAATCTGACCATTCGCGGCGGCCGAGCGGTCAATCCCTCGGTGATCGCTAGTGAGCGTGGGGGTGGTGGCGTGCGCTCGCGCGGATCGGTCGTACTCAACGGCTCTATCGTGCGAAACAATCTGACTCGCTGCACAAGTTGTCCAGGCGGTGGCGTTCTCGCAGATGGCGCAGTGTCATTGTTTGAAACTGCCGTCATCGGGAACACCACATTTGGCGACGACTCGTATGGCGGCGGCGTGGCCAGCACGAGCGGCGTGGTGGAGGCAACGTCGGCTACCGTGTACGCGAATCGCACTGAGGGCGCTTCGTCATTTGGCGGAGGCATCTACTCCAAGACCGATACGCGGCTTGTGCAAAGTCGAATTTACTTGAATCAAACGGTTGGCAATCTGTCTGCCGGTGGCGGCGTCTACGCAGGCGATAAGCTGTTAACGCAAGACAGTGAGCTGTCCGGGAACACAACGCTCAACAATGGCAGCGGCGCAGGTGCCTACGTTGCAGCGAGCGCCGACGTCCAAACGACCAGCTTTGTTGCCAACGTTGCGTCGGGCACGGAGCCCACGGGCGGCGCCCTGTTCGTGGCGGGTGAAACCACTTTATCAACGGTGGGCAACACTACGTTCAGCGGCAATGCGGTGCTGGGGTCAGCGGCAAACGCAGCATTCGGCGGCGCAATTTACATGTCCGGTGCGCTGGCGATGGTGAACAGCACGCTTGTCAACAACATCACCACCGCACGCGCAGGCGCGATCTTCCTGGGCGGCATCGCGCCGGAGCTGTCGCTCGACAACACCATAGTTGCCAATTCGATTTTGCGGGTCGGCTCCAGCGCGAATGCCGGGGTCGATATTGATAGTGTTTCTCCAATAACCGTTTCCGGCGCAGACAATCTGGTTCAACGCGTTGTCAACGTCACGGTTCCGGCAACGACGCTGCGCAGTGATCCAGAGGTGCTGCCGTT
>JBBRVM010000518.1:0-3009 GCA_038246865.1 Burkholderiales bacterium | reverse complement strand
GGCGCACCGACGTAATCCGCGGCAATCGGCAGTTCACGCCCGCCTCTGTCTACCAGAACCGCGAGCTGAACTGACGCCGGTCGACCGTAGTCGAATAGGGTGTTCACTGCTGCGCGGATTGAGCGTCCGGTGAACAAAACGTCATCCACGATCACGATGTGAGCGCCTTGTACCGAGAACGGAATCTGCGTGCTGCGGACATTGCTTTTCAAGCCACTCGTCGACAGATCATCGCGATAAAACGAAACATCGATGTAGCCCACTTCATGTTCGCCATCCAGCTCAGCGGCGAGTCGATCCGCGAGCCACGCGCCACCGGAAAAAACGCCTACGAGTTTCGCGTCAAAGGCGATGGCGGGAGCCATTTGTGCCTTCAAATCGTTGAACAAGGCCTCGGCAGCGGGCAGATAAAGGTCGCCCGTGGTCATGAAGTTTTGCTGGTTTCAGTGTTGGTGTCGGGCATCGCGCCCTCCTCAAAAAAACGGCGCAGAATCTGCGCCGCGGCCTCGGCGTCTATCGCCTTTTTTCTCTCTTGACCGGACAGTCGGCTGCCGGTTATGGTGAGTACCTGCGCCGCATCGACACTGGTATAGCGCTCATCGACCAGATACGATGGCCGATCAAACCGGCCCGTTAACTGTCTTGCAAATTTTTCGCAGCGTGCGGTCATTACGTGCGGCTTGCCATCAGGATGCGACGGGCGGCCCACGATGAACGCGCTCGGCCCCCACTCTTTCACCAGCGCACCAATCGCGGCAAAGCGCGCATCGTCGCTGGTCGCATCAAACGCGGTGAGCGGGTTCGCCGTCTCGGTCAAATCATTGCCGAGCGCCACGCCGATACGGCGCTCGCCAAAATCAAAGGCGAGGAAAGTGAGATTGCTCACGCATGCCCCGCGACGCTGGACAACGCGAACCGCGAGATCCCCAGGCGTTCGATGGCGACGTTCAGCAAATCTTCCGGTGGTGTCACGAAGAGCATGTCAGCGTCGGCCTGGACGGTGAGCCACGCATTCGCTGCGATTTCTTCTTCGAGCTGGCCCGCGCCCCAACCGGCGTAGCCCAGCGTGAGCAGCCATTCGGCCGGCCCAGTGCCGCCGGCGACTGCCTCAAGAATGTCCTTTGAGGTCGTGAGCGAAAGCTCGTCGCTCACCACGATGGAAGAGTTCCACGACCCATGCGAACGGTGCAGCACGAAGCCGTGTTCCACGCTCACCGGACCGCCAAAATGCACCTTGCGTTGTGACAAACGGATGTCGGCCACCTCAACGGCGATTTGCTGAAAGAGTGAATCCATCGTGAGCGAAGTCGGGCGATTGACGACGACACCCAAAGCGCCTCGCTCGTTGTGCTCGCACAAATAGGTGACCGTTCCCTTGAAATTGGGATCGGCCATGGCGGGCATGGCGATCAGAAAGTGGCCAGCGAGGCAGCTTGACTCCATGCCGACAATTCTACGTGGCTGGCAAAATGCACCGATGCTTCACGCCTCCTCCCTCATGTGGTTCCGCCGCGACTTGCGGTCGTTTGACAATGTTGCGCTGCACGCAGCCTTGACGCAATCAGAACGGGTGCATTGTGTGTTCATCTTTGATCGGGAAATTCTCGATGTGCTGGCCGATAAGGTTGATCGCCGGGTTGAATTCATCTGGGAAAGCGTCGTAGAGCTTCGTGCCGCGCTTGAGGTGATGGGCGGTGGTTTGCATGTGCTGCACGACGCGGCGCGCGACGCGATTCCCAGGCTGGCGCGGGCGCTCGATGTTGACGCCGTCTTCACCAATCACGATTACGAGCCCACGGCGCTTGCCCGTGACGCCGCCGTCGCGACGCAATTAGAGGCGCACGGCATCGCGTTCGAAACGCGCAAAGATCACGTCATTTTTGAGAAAGACGAAGTGCTGACCGGGGCGGGCAAGTTTTTCTCGGTGTTCACGCCTTACAAGAACGCCTGGATCAAACGGATGGAGGCTTTCTATGTGAAAGCGTATCCAATTGAAACGCACAAAAGCCATTTCGCTGGCAGCGAATCGGCTGAGATTCCAACGCTGGAATCAATGGGCTTTCGGCGAACCAACCTGCGTGAGATGAAATTCCCGACCGGCATGTCCGGCGGTGAAAAGCTCTTCGCTGATTTTCTGGAGCGCATTGATCGTTACAGCGACACCCGAAACTTCCCGTCGATCAAGGGGCCATCGTATCTATCGACCCACTTACGCTTCGGCACGGTGTCTATTCGCGGCCTTGCGGCAGCCGCGTGGCAGCGCTGGCAGGAAGGTTCGTGCGGCGCAGAAGTGTGGCTCTCAGAGCTGATCTGGCGCGACTTCTACGTTCACATCCTGCATCACAATCCTCGCGTCGTTGACGGCGCTTTCAAGCCGGAATACAACGCCATCCGCTGGAGTAATGATCCGGAGCGCTTTGCTGCGTGGTGCGAGGGCCGCACCGGCTATCCCATGGTCGATGCCGCGATACGTCAGCTGAATCAGACGGGTTACATGCACAACCGGTTGCGTATGGTCGCCGCCAGTTTTTTGACCAAGGATTTATTGGTTGACTGGCGCTGGGGTGAGCGCTATTTCGCGGAGAAATTGAACGATTTCGATTTGTCGGCCAACAACGGCGGCTGGCAATGGGCGGCCTCGACCGGCTGCGACGCCCAGCCGTATTTCCGCATTTTTAATCCGATCACACAGAGCCAAAATTTTGACGAAAAAGGCACGTTTATCCGCAAATACGTGCCTGAAGTCGGCAGGCTCTCGAACAAGGACATTCATGCGCCCTGGCTGACTTCGCCGATTGAGCAACAAGCGCGAGATTTTGTGCCTGGGCGCGACTATCCTCTGCCGATTGTCGATCACGCCGAGGCGCGGCTGGCAACGCTTGCCGAGTTCAAGCGCGCGCTGCCAAAGCGCGCTGTGGAGTTGACAAAAGCGTTATGATGCGTCGCAACAAAACTCATCGGAATGACTATGAAATCGCTTGAAAATCGCGTCGTCCTCGTTACCGGCTC
>JBBRVM010000517.1:0-3014 GCA_038246865.1 Burkholderiales bacterium | reverse complement strand
CGATTCACGCAGATTGACTATGGTCGAGAGCTTGCGTTAGTTGGGATCATCGGCGATGACGGTGAAAGCAAAATCGTAGGTGTTGCCCGCATCACGCCGACCACCATTCCCGGGCGTTGTGAGTTCGCGATTGTGGTCGAAGAGGTGATGCAGGGCACGGGGCTGGCGCGCGCTCTGATGCAGCGAATTATCGAGGCGGCGCGCCAGCGCGGCTATCGTGAAATCGAAGGTGCTGTACTTCGCGAGAACCCACGCATGCTTAAATTCTGCGAATCGATGGGCTTCAAGATTCTGCCGAATCCTGATGACCCGGGGGAGCGAATTGCGCTGCGGGTGCTGGTTGACGAGTAGCGCCGTCGCTAGGCTGCATTAACGAGCCCTTGCAATTTCCCCCGACCTTGTTCGCGGTCCGTCATCCTGATCGTCGCAATGTAGTGAATGTAGCGAAGAACGACTTCCGCAAAAGGCACGGCTGAAACGTACACGCGTGTGCTTTCGTCACAGGACTTGCCGGGATTGACCTAGAATCAACTCGTTGGTGCTCGCAACGTGGTCTCACGTCGCAGTTCAACGGGAAGCTGGGGGAAGTTCGTTTGTGCGGGTGCAATACCCGGTACAGAGTTTTCTAACCAGCGCTGCCCCCGCAACGGTAAGTGGATAGAAGTCATTCTCTCCATCAGCCCGGATACCGGCCAACAAGGCGGTCTGTTGTGTGCTTAGCGCGCGACGACCAGATTTGCCCGGACCAGAGGGGAAGCTGGTGTAGGGCAATTTTTCTATAGAAAATTTTCTACTATGTCAGCCAGCGTTTTATCTGCTCGCCTGAGTGCGATTGCGTGCGCTCGTCCCAATCACAGCGCATGCGCAATCGCTATTGTCGCGACGTGTGCTGCTCTGCAACCCGCCCTTTCGCTCGCTCAATCAACGGAGCAATCCGCCGCCAAACAACTCCAGGAAGTCGTCGTCACCGCATCGCGTACGGTCACGCGTATCGACGATCTGGTCAGTGAGGTCGTGGTGATTGATCGCGACCAGATTGAAAAGTCGGTGGGCCGCACACTGTCCGAGCTTCTGGCACGCTCAGCAGGCTTACAGTTCTCATCGAACGGTGGCAACGGCAAGGCAGCCTTCATCTACATCCGTGGCACCGAAGCGCGGCACACGATTTTGCTGATTGATGGCGTCCGTTACGGCTCAGCGACGCTTGGCACGCCACTCTGGGAGAACATTCCGCTCGAAGCGATTGAGCGGATCGAAGTGCTCAAAGGACCTGGCTCCTCACTATATGGCAGCGACGCGGCCGGCGGGGTGGTGCAAATTTTCACGCGGCAAGGCGGTAAGGGATTTAACCCGCGCGCCAAAGTCACTGTGGGTAGCAATTCGTACAGCCAGTTAACTGCCGGCGTAAGCGGTGGTGAGGGCGTGATCGGGAGCGCTGGCGCGCTGGGTTACAGCGTTGATGCAGTCACCATCCGCGACAAAGGCTTCTCCACAACCAATCCGGCGGTGCCATTTGGCAGCTATAACCCGGATCGCGATGGTTTTAACCAGAACGCCGTCAACGCAAATCTGAACTACAAAATCAACGCGGACTGGCGCGTTGTGGGCGGCGCTTTGTTTTCGGACGGCATTTCCCGCTTCGACGACGGCCCCAACCGCGACGCGCGCACCCGTGTGCAGACGCAAACTGCGAACGCGAGCGTCGAAGGTAAAGTGCTGTCCGGGTGGCGCACGTCGCTTCGTCTTGCGCGAAGCAGCGATATCTCGCATGCCATTGTGTCGAGCTTTCTGCCGGGAGATTTCACCACCCGACAGGATCAATGGACGTGGCTGAACACTGTCGATACGCCGGTCGGTTTGGCCCTCGCAGGCGTTGAAAATCTCAACCAATCGGTCGATAGTTCGACCCGGTACACCGTGAGTAGTCGTCGCATTTCTTCGTATTTCGGCGGCATCAATGGCAGCTCTGATGCGCACAGCTGGCAGGCAAATCTTCGGCATGACACGAACTCACAGTTTGGCGGAAAAACCACCGGCTTCGCAGGCTACGGCTACAAGATCACGTAAGCATTGCGGGCACATGCCAGCTACGGCACCAGCTTCGTTGCACCGTCATTCAACCAGCTGTATTTTCCGAATTTCAGCAATCCTTTGTTGCAACCAGAACAAGGCCGCAACACCGATATCGGCTTGACATACAGTCAGGCCGGACACAGCCTGAAGCTCGTGCACTTCGATAACAAAATTCGCAGCTTCATCACCAGCACGACAGCGCCCGCCAACATCCCGCGCGCCAGGATTGACGGCTGGACGGCGGGCTACGATGGACGCATCGGCAACTTCACCTTGCGTGCTGCGTACGACAAGCTCGACCCGCGCAACGAGCTGACCGGCAACATCCTGCCGCGTCGTAACCGTGAGCAAATCAGCGCGGGTATTGATTACGCAATGGGCGCCTGGAACATGGGCGCATCAGTGTTCAGAGCAGGCTCGCGTTTCGACAATACGGCAAACACGGTGCGGATTGAGGGCTACACCACCATTGATGCCTTTGTTGACTACAAACTCACGCCGGAGCTTACTCTGCAAACCAGGGGCATTAACCTAACGAACAAGGTTTACCAAACCATTCTCGGCTACAACCAGCCAGCACGCAGCCTGTTTGTGTCTCTGCGCTACCAACCGAAGTGATGGAAGCGGCTGCTGCAGTGACCGCACAAGCCCTCCATGCGTCCGGGCGCCGCGAGTGCGCCTACAAACTAGAGCAACTCCATCGAGCTGTGGCAATAGCCTGTCATTGGGTCAGATTCACGGCGGCACGATTGCCGCTGACTTCGAAGGGATCACATTCGTGATTCACATCAATCTCAGTCGACTACTTGCCGCAGCGGCGCTGTGTCTGGCACTGTCAAGTCACGCGATACAAGTCGTCGATGATCGGGGTGTGACGGTCACATTGGCGGCGGTGCCGCAGCGGATCGTTAGCGTCCTGCCATCGCTCACCGAGACCGTGT
>JBBRVM010000516.1:0-3016 GCA_038246865.1 Burkholderiales bacterium | reverse complement strand
TAAGCTCGGCATTATCGAGCCTGCTTTCTATGGTCCTGTCAGTGCCCGGGCCTTGTTGATTGCAGCGGGCGCGTCGTCCGCGCAGCTTCGGTGGGTCGACACTGGCGATTTGCCGCGCGAGGCCGCACGCGTGGCAGTTTCTGACGCCGCTGCAGGTCGGGTGGCGTTGTTGATGAAGGGTAGCCTGCATACGGACGAACTGCTGGGCGCAGTATTGGCCCGTGACGCAGGCCTTCGCCGGTCAGGCCGATTGACTCATACGTTTGTCTTCGATTTGCCGCGCTACCATAAGTTGCTTGCAGTGACCGATGCTGTCGTTAACATCGCGCCGGATTTGCAGACCAAAATGGAGAGTCTGATTCACGCGATTGAGCTGATGAGACACATAGGCATCGCAGCTCCAAAAGTAGCCGTCCTCGCCGCAGTGGAAACTGTTCAGGCAAGTATCCCTGCCACTCAAGACGCGCACACCTTGACTGAGTGGGGCGCGACAGGTCGTTTCGGCCAGGCGACCATTGCAGGGCCATTTGGATTTGATAACGCAATTTCTGCACAAGCTGCTGCGACTAAAGGCATAGTTTCGTCTGTTGCTGGCGACCCAGACATTTTGTTGGTACCCGATCTCAATTCCGGCAATATTCTTTACAAAAGCTTTATCTACATCGGTGGCGGTGAGTGTGCAGGGGTAGTTCAGGGGGCGCGAGTACCAATTGTGCTCACCAGTCGTGCCGATTCGTTATTCAGCCGGGTCGCTTCGTGCGCTTTAGCGCGAATTTCCCTTGGCCAGACCGAGTTCAACGCGCCAATTTGCTAAACTTTCGTGGTTTTCCATACGGACCGAAGTTGTTTTTAAGGTTGCAGTACAGCATGGAAGCTTTAACACTCGAATGGCGAAGGCAGTTTGCGACCGAGCGTCGGCACAGAATCCTGGCATTTGGTGCGATTGCGGCACTTTCGATTTCGTTCGCCTTGTTCTGGTTGTTGTTTGCAGGAGTGTGGGTCATTCTGCCGTTTACCGGGGCAGAGTTGATTTGTGTGGCGGTGGCGTTCTGGTGGATTGAGCAGGCCGCTGAGGACCGGGACCGGGTTGAAGTTTCGGATGACCGTGTCAACGTGGTTCGTGTTCGCAGGAGAAGGTTAGCTCGGTTCACCTTCACGCGAAATTGGTTGACAACTGATCTAGCGAAAAATAGGCGCGGCGGGGCCTCTGGGATATGGCTTCAGCAATCTGGGCGATCGGTAGCGTTGGTTGAATTTTTATCGGTGCCTGAGCAAGTTCAGGCGCTAGGCGAACTACGTCATGCGCTGTCATTGCGCTAAATTTCGGTGATCAGGGAAAGTTGTTGTGCGTAACTGGATTGAGCAAAAGAACATGTCGAAGCAACCTGCGTGCAATATCGCGCCGTCGTTTAAGTCACTCGTTGGTCGTGCGTTCGGAGCGCTAGCCGCGCTTTCTCCGTTCACCGTAAGCGCCGACTGGAAAATGAATCTGCAGCCAGCGAACTCGTCGGTGGCACAGCAAATGTTCGATCTCCACACTTTGATCACCGTGATCTGTGTGGTGATTTTCGTTGGCGTGTTCGGCGTGATGTTTTATTCACTCTATGCGCATCGCAAGAGCAAGGGACACAAAGCGGCCCAGTTCCACGAGAGTGCAACGGTCGAAGTGCTATGGACCGTCATACCATTCTTCATCCTTTTGGCGATGGCGTTCCCGGCGACCAAAGCGGTGTTAGACATGCGTGACAGCTCTGCTCCTGAAATGACCATCAAAGTCACTGGCCATCAGTGGAAATGGGGCTACGACTACATACACGACGGCTTTGGATACTTCTCGAACTTGTCTACGCCTTTGGCGCAAATCAAGAATTTGGAGAAGAAAAACGACAATTACCTGCTGGAAGTTGATAACCCGCTGGTGGTGCCGGTTGGTAAGAAAGTTCGCGTGCTGATTACGGCGAATGATGTTTTGCACGCATGGTGGGTACCTGCGCTAGGTGTCAAGCAGGACGCAATCCCCGGGTTTATTCGCGATGCCTGGTTTCGCGCAGATCGTCCTGGGATTTATCGCGGTAACTGCGCTGAACTTTGCGGCAAAGAGCACGGCTATATGCCCATCGTCGTAGAAGTTAAAACACAAGCGGACTATGACAAGTGGCTTGCCTCGCAAAAGGACAAGTATGGCGTCGGAAAAGCTGCCAATACCGCTGTCGCGATTGATACGAAAACCTACACGCGTGAGGAACTGGTCGCTCATGGAAAAACGGTTTACGAAGGCTTGGGTGGCTGCCAAGGTTGCCATCAACCCACCGGCAAAGGCATAGCGGGGCAGTTCCCGGCGCTGGATGGATCGAAAGTGGTCAACGGCCCGAAAGACGGACAAATCGCACTATTGCTCAATGGCAAAGCAGGGACGTCGATGGCGTCGTTCAAGCATTTGAGTGATAAAGATCTGGCGGGCGTGGTGGCTTACACGCGCTCGAGCTGGTCTAACAAAGCGGCTGATTTCGTACAGCCAATCGATTTCGCAAAAGCGCGCAACGGAGGGGTTTTGCCAGCTGGCACAACGGCTGCAGCGCCCGTGTCTCCAGAAGCGGCGACACAGGCTTCTGTGGCTGCGGGCCTCGCACAGGATCGTATCAATATGAAGCCGCCTGCAGCAATCACCCGCGGTGGCGAAAACAAAGAAGCAAGACGCGTTGAAGCTAGTGCAGGTGCTTCGGCACACAAGCCAGCTTCCTAAGCGACAGGTAGCAATAGGTAGTTCAGTTGTTCTCGACCCGTTCGAGCTAGATATTCAGGATCAGGAGCAGTAACCATGGCCAGCGTTCCACACGGCGCACCGCACACCACCCCCGTCCACGGCGATCACGCCCACGCCAAGCTGCATCGACGTCGTCATCGGTGCGGCAATTGCCAACGACGCCAATCCATCACCCCCCGGTGTGTCATTTGCCCAAAACGAAGAATAGCCGGCTCGCTCAATCTCAAAAATAATCTCACTCACGATGTCATG
>JBBRVM010000515.1:0-3022 GCA_038246865.1 Burkholderiales bacterium | reverse complement strand
TGCCCGGCGCGAGGCCATTGATGTCTTTGCCGTACTCGGTGGCGTACTTCTCGATGAAGTGACTCACCAGCGCTGGAATGTCGCCCTTGCGTTGCCGCAGCGGGGGCAACATCACCGCCACCGCTACAGGCGGTCAGTACGGCTGCCGTCAGCGCAGCAAATGCGCCAACTTTGAGAGTTTGTTTGGACATCATGGTTCCTCCTTATTGAACTTTCGTCACCGCCAAGGCATTCCTGCTCGAGCGGCGGCTTAATGTACGATGTTAGGCGTTTGTGAATCCACCTGCTAGCGGCGAATTAAACCCCGTCCGGCGTTCGTCGAGACTTGTTGCGTTTCTGGCGTTCGCACGTCGTTTGAAGCGGGGCGTGAACATTGCTTTGGGAGCGGCTTTAGCCGCGAATGCGGGTAGAGGAGAAGTTTTCGCGGCTAAAACCGCTCCCACAAGGGCAAAACCTAGGCAACCGCTGCAGCGACCCGGCTTGCCTGGTTAATCGCTCGCTTTGCATCCAGCTCCGTGGCCACATCGGCCCCACCCAGGAGCGTGACTTTGACCCCCTTCGCCGCCAGTGGATCGACCAGCGCTCGCAAGGGAACCTGCCCGGCGCAGAGGATGATGTTGTCGACCTCAAGCCATGTCGCGTTCTCGCGCTTTTCGCCATAAGTGACGAGCAGACCCTGGTCGCTGATCTCTTCGTAGTTCACGCCGCCGACCATCTCCACGCCGCGTGACTTGAGTTCGGCGCGATGAATCCAGCCGGTCGTTTTGCCAAGGCCTGCGCCTGGTTTGCCTGCCCTGCGTTGCAGCAAAGTCACTTGTCGTGCGGGGGGTGTGGGTTTGGGTTTGACCACGCCACCCGGTGCCGTTTCAGGATCGACGACGCCCCATTCGGCGAGCCATTCATCGAGATGCAGCGTCGGTGAACGATCGCCTTTGACGAGGAATTCAGCAACGTCGAAACCTATGCCGCCGGCGCCGATGATGGCCACCTTTCGCCCCACAGTTTTTTTGTTGGCAAGGACGTCAATGTACGACAGCACTTTTGCATGATCCTGCCCCGGAATTTTCGGATCACGCGGCGTGACGCCTGAGGCGAGGAACACTTCTTCGTAATTCCCGGCAGCCAAAAGCTCCGCATCAGCGCGCGTGTTCAGATGCACGTTCACCCCTGTCACTTCTAGCTTCCGTTTGAAGTATTTCAGCATTTCGTGAAACTCTTCTTTGCCCGGGATCGTTGCGGCCATGTTGAGTTGACCGCCTACCTTGTCTGCGGCCTCAAACAGATGCACCTCGTGCCCACGCTCGCCGAGCACGCTCGCGGCAGCGATACCCGCTGCGCCTGCGCCCACGACTGCGAACTTGCGTCGCCTGGGCGTTGGCGTGTAGATCAATTCCGTCTCGTGACAAGCCCGCGGATTGACCAGACAGGACGACATTTTTCGCGCGAAAATGTGATCGAGACACGCCTGATTGCAGCCGATGCACACATTGATTTCGTCGCGACGACCCTCGGCCGCTTTCTTCACAAACTCAGGGTCAGCGAGGAAGGGCCGCGCCATTGACACCATGTCGGCGCAACCCTCTGCTAGAACTTGTTCCGCGACTTCGGGAACATTGATCCGGTTCGACGTGATGACCGGAATCGTGAGTTCTGGTTTCAGTTTTTTTGTCAGCCAGGTCCACGCCGCGCGCGGCACACTGGTGGCGATGGTGGGCACCCGCGCTTCGTGCCAGCCGATGCCCGTATTGATGATCGTTGCGCCGGCTTTTTCGATGGCTTTCGCGAGCTGAACAACCTCAGCCCACGAACTGCCGCCAGGAATCAAATCGATCAGTGACAGACGGAAGATGATGATGAAGTCCAGCCCGACGGCTTCGCGAACGCGGCTAACAATTTCAACCGGCAAGCGCATACGATTTTCGTAGCTCCCGCCCCACTGGTCGGTGCGCCGATTGGTATAGGTCGCGAGGAACTCGTTGATGAAATAGCCTTCGGAGCCCATGATTTCGACGCCGTCGTAACCGGCCTCACGTGCGAGCTTTGCGCAGCGGACAAAGCCGCGAATCTGGCGCTCGATACCCGCTGCTGACAGCGCACGCGGCGTGAACGGCGTAATCGGAGATTTCAGGCGGGATGGTGCGACCGATAGCGGTGAATAGCCATAGCGGCCCGCATGCAAAATTTGCAGCGCAATCTTGCCGCCTTCAGCGTGAACCGCATCGGTGATTTGAACGTGTTTTTTTGCTGCGGAAGAAGAGGCCAGTCGTGAACCAAATGGCGACAGCCAGCCTTCGATATTGGGCGCATAACCACCCGTGACCATCAGCGCAACGCCGCCTCTGGCACGCTCGGCGAAATACGCGGCGAGGCGAGGGAAGTGTTCGGCTTTGTCCTCCAGCCCGGTATGCATCGAGCCCATCAACACACGGTTTTTAAGCGTGGTGAAGCCCAGATCAAGTGGAGCGAGAAGGTGAGGGTACGCGGTCGAGGTCAAGGCGGCACTCCGTTAGACGGTGGAGGCGCAAGGCTACGCGAAATCGCGTTTGGTTTGCTTCGTTTGAAGTTTGGGCTCTACGGAGCAACTCTAAATCCCAACACCCTCCCCGAGCGGGGAGGGGGATTGCAACCTACTGGGGAATCGTCAGCGTACCGCCGCTAAACGTGATTGCGTCGGCTGCGGTAGGAGCCGTGCTGAACACCGGCACGTTACTGCCAGTGATTGCGGGGGCAGCGCCCGGTGTGCCGCCGCGCGGCGTCGTGCGCACTACCTGCGACGGCGGCAGTGATTTGCCGTTTTTGAGGTGCTCGTACATCGCGTCCATGGCGCGGTTGAAGTAGACATGCAGCGGAATGAATCGGGTGTCGTAGCCCGGCAGCGCTGCGTTGCCGATGAAGGCGTCGAAGTGTTGCGCGTTGGTCACTTCCATGTAGCTGAGTTTTGCGCTCGCGCCCTGGGGCTTCGGTCGCTTCGGTGGCGAACCAGCTGGAGGAGAACGGGCTGATATCGTCAGCCGCGGGCTTT
>JBBRVM010000514.1:0-3034 GCA_038246865.1 Burkholderiales bacterium | reverse complement strand
TCCCAAGTGCGGGTGGTGGCCTGGGCGACTGGTACCGCATCACTATTGATTCGCGAGTGCCAGGGGAACAGTGGATTCAGGTCGAGCGTAGCATCGATGGCGGCGCAAACTACACATCACCGGTTGGGTATTTCAACTTGATGTCAAGTCTCAGCGCGGCCCTCGGCGCTGGCGTGACGCTGCCGTCGATCCCCGCCAACTTTTGGCTTTCATTTACTGGTGGTACCGGCGGCAGCAAGAATATCCATGAAATCGACGACTTGAAAGTTTGTGCGACCAAAATGGTTGCCTCGAGTGCCGCCATCGATCACTTTCGCTTTGAAAACCCTGGAACGATCGATAACTGTCAGGCTACGACGATAAAAGTCACCGCCTGTACGGACGCCGCGCCAAGCTGTACGCAGTTCACCGGGGGAGACGTCTACGTCACGCTCAAACCGAGTGGTTGGGTGGGTGGCGATACAGTCAAGCTCATCGGCGGCAGCGGAACGCTGCAGCTGGCCCAAGCGGCCACGGGAACGGTTACTCTCGACATCGACAAGACAAAAAGCGTTTGGCCAGCCCTGAAAAATGCAGCGACATACGCTTCACATTGCGTCGTTCCCGGTACTTCGACAACCACTTCTTGTAATTTGACCGTGACGCCCGCAGCAGCAGGGTTTGGCGTGACTTTCCCCGGAACGTCACAAGTGGCTTGTGATGACTCCGGCGACATCCTGATCAAAGCCTGTAGCAGCGGTTATGCCGGTGCGTCAAAGAACCTGCAGTTCTGGTTCGGCTACACGGATCCGAGCGCGACGGCCGATGCAACCCGTGTGCTGCAACTGAGCAAGGATGGGTGGACGAATTCGCTCAATCTGGCGACGGCTAGTCCCGCGAACACCACGGTGCCGGCACCTGTTTCAGTGACGTTCGACAGTGATGCGACAGCCCGGGTGCGCGTCAAATATGCCGACGTGGGAAAACTGACGCTGAATGTTCGCGATAGTGCTGCTACCACCGTCAATGGCAGTGGCACCTTGATTGTTCGGCCGGCCAGCTTTGTGGTCACCGGTGTCTCCGATATGGCTTCGGTCAGCAATCCGGCGGCGGCCGATGCGACCGGTGGAAAATTCGTGGCCGCCGGAACCCCGTTCAAGGTCAAGGTAGAAGCGCGCAACAACTGCGCCGTACCAGCTGTCGTCAAGAATTTTGGCAAGGAGGCGACTCCTGAAGGAATCAAGTTTGATCGGGATTTGGCCGCTGGACTTGGCCTGACGAACAACCCGGCGCATACCACCGTGACCGATTTCGTGTTTACCAATGGCGCCGGTACGGCGACGCTGAGTTGGCCCGAAGTCGGCATCATCAAACTCTGGCCACGGCTCAAGTCGGGTAGCTATATGGGTTCCGTTGATGTGGTCGGCGTGCAGACTGGAAATATCGGACGTTTTTTTGCGCATCATCTCGACACCGCAGTAACGCAAGGCTGCGCGCCAGGGAGTTTTACTTATGATCGCCAGCCTTTCCCTTCGCTAACGGTTAGCGCCAAGGCGAGTGGAAGTTTTGCCACGCTGACCAATTACAAGGGCTCAAGTAGTCCCGCTATTAGTTTCGCCCAAGCGGTTACATTGACCGATAACACCGGCATAGGCGGAATAACGGTGGGTGGCAGTTCAACAATATCCGTTCTCGCCTTCAGTAGTGGCGTCGCAACCTTGAACGGTACGGATGCCGATCATCCGCTGGCTACTTACAGCTTCACGACCAATCCGACCGTCCCCAGCGCGATTGGCATCGCTGCGACGGACGCCGACAACAGCGGCGTGGCAGGTACGGCGGGCACCGCCAGCATTCGCAGTGGGCGAGTTCGTCTAAGTAATGCCTACGGTTCCGAGCTGCTTGACCTGCCGTTGGATTTTGGCCTGCAATACTGGGTCAGCGCCGCGCAGGGCTGGCAAAACAACACCGCTGATACGTGCACCGCCATCCAGGCGTCAGACTTTGCGTTTGCCTTCACGGGGACAGGAAACAATCTTGCCGCGTGCGAAACAGCCATGACACGAGGTGGTACGGCGCCGAATTACACAGCAACATTGACGCGACCCGGTGCCGGGAACGCCGGTTGGTCCGACATCACACTCAATCTCGGTGCCGTTGCCACAGGCAACCGGTGTACCGAGCTTGGTGCCGCTGGTTCAGGAGCAACGACTGCCAACACGCCATGGTTGCAATTCAATTGGACTGCTGCGGTCGGGAACCCAGTCGGTCGCGCAACTTTCGGGCGTTTCAAGGCTCCCTTGATTTATCGCAGAGAAAACTACTGAAAGCACAAAAAACCCTTGTTATTTAATGGGTTAATCGGTATCTTTAAACGAAATTATTATCAGGGTTCGGGATGCCTTCCTTTTTTTCTGCCGCGCGCAAGCTAGGCTGGCTGTCCATTTTGCCGCAAGGGTCGGCGATGACGCTGGCGCATGTGGTGCGCGGGCGCGACGCACGGCCGGAGGTGCGTCTGCTCGACAGTTTTGCCATGGAAAGCGGCGCCCGCGATGCGCTGCAGCGGCTGCGTGGTGCCCGTCGGCTCAAGGGCTACGCCTGCACGACGCTGATGGACGATGGCGAATACAGCATTTCCCAACTCGACGCGCCGAACGTGCCTGCGACTGAGCGCAAGGAAGCCCTGCGCTGGGCGCTCAAGGATATGGTGACTTATCCGCTGGAAACGGCCTGCATCGACGTGCTCGATGTGCCGAATGAGGGCGTTCCACCCGGCCGGGCGGCCAGCGTGTTGGTCGTTTCGGCCGCCGAGTCGGCGGTACGCGGCCATCTGGCAGCGTTTGACGCGGCGAAGGTCGATCTGCAGGCGATCGACATCCCCGAACTCGCGCAGCGCAACGTTGCCGCGCTGCTCGAGGATGAGAATCGCGGCCTCGCTTTCCTGCGTATCGACGAGCGCGGCATGATGTTGACGCTGACTTTTCGTGGCGAATTGATCGCGGTGCGGCGCAGCGAGATGACCACCCCGCAGCTCAATGACGGCGATGCCGACCAG
>JBBRVM010000513.1:0-3036 GCA_038246865.1 Burkholderiales bacterium | reverse complement strand
TAACAGTAATGAATGCGCTTTTCTATAATCAGCTGGCCGCAAACCATCCCGTTGTGCGTGATCATGTTCGGCTGGGCGCGGAAGACGTACAAGACACACAGCATAAGCCTGTCGCCCCCGGTATTGCCACGAGCTTCGGAGTGCTGGACGCATTTCTTCCATGGCACGGCTGGCCGACAGGCGCGATGACGGAGATCATGACTGATACCGTGGGTTGCGGCGAACTCTCATTGTTGCTGCCCGCGATGGCACGTTTGACCCAGGAAAAACGTCCAATCTTGTGTATCGGTGCGCCGCACGCCCTGTTCGCTCCGGCGCTGAATCAGGCTGGTATCGAAGCGTCACGAATTACACAAATAAACCCCTCCTCCTCCGCGAAATTATCAAAGGAAAACCTATGGTCAGCCGAACAATCGCTCAAATCGGGCCTGCCAGGCATGGTGGTGCTGTGGAGCCCCCCACATATGAGCTGCGCACCCGAAACCCTGCGTCGCCTGCATTTGTCGACACTCGGGCGAGAGACGATGCTAATCCACTTTCGCGGCAAATCTTCTATGTCGCAGCCCTCGCCGGCCTGGTTGCGCTTTGGCTTTGCGGCGGATGACACGCATATCCGTCTTCAGGTGCTCAAGTGCCGAGGGCGACTCTTAACCCGACCGCTGATCACGCTGGATCGCGCCTCGGTGCAGGCGCGGCTGTATGGTCAGTTGCGAGCGGCTCAAAAGCTTGATGCGGCGACCACTTTCGGACTGATATCCGATTCGTTATTAGCTCGCGACCCATCGGTAACATCGGCAACATCGGCAATCCTGCCACTGGGCACCTACACGCGATCAGGTACAGCGCACGCCACGGCAGGCACGCACTAGCTTTCGCCCCGTGTGGCTCGCTCTCTATATCCCCGCCCTCCCCCTGCAAGCTTTTTCGCACACGCTGATTGAGTCTGCGCCGGTTGCCATCTTCGAGCGCGAAGGACGTAGGCCACGCATCGTCGCACGCAACCAGAAAGCGGCGCGTCTGGGTATTAGTCTGCAAAGCTCTTTGGCTGAGGCCACTGCACTCACCGATGCGCTGATCACGCTGCCGCGCGAACCCATGCGAGAAACCGCATTGTTGACGCGCCTGGCTGAAGCAACCAGTCGATTAACTCCCAACGTACACATCAGCGAATCGTTCGGTCTGCTGCTTGACGTGTCGGCCTCACTGACCCTGTTCGGCGGTACGCATGCGTTGCAGCAGCAAGCGCAAGTCATCTCACACGCGCAACACACGCGTACCCATGTCGTGCTCGCCCCCACTGCAAGCGGCGCGCGCTGGCTCGCTCGTGCGCATCGACAGCTGGTGGTGGACGACAACATCACCCCGTGGCTCGATGACTTGAGTCTCGACACCACGGATTTTTCTACCGAATTGATTGACGAGCTGCATGCGCTCAATCTGCATGGCCTCGCCGCGCTTCGACGACTGCCCGCGTCCGAGCTAAGCCGTCGTTACGGCACAGCGATGACGCTCGCACTGGCTCGTGCGTACGGGCAAGCGACAGAGACTCTACCGTTCTGGCAGCCAGTGGTGCGCTTCGCTGAAACCGTTGAATTTCTTGATCTGGCACGCGAGCAAGATCACTGGATGCCGGGCGTTGAAGCGCTGTTGCTGCAATTACAGGATTTCCTGACGAGTCGCGCGGCTACGAGCGCGGCGATTAGATTCCGTTTTCATGAAGGCAGTCTCAAGCTGACAGAATTTTCGCTACAGGCCGCACACGGCATACACCTCGCGTCAGACTGGCTACGCCTCTTTAATGCACGCATCGAACGACTGCCGATTCCGCATGAAATCTCCAGCATCAGTCTTGCCTGCGAGCGCATTGAGCCGATGCAGTTTGCCGACGTCGATCTCTTCGACAAATCCAGGCTTAGAGATCGCGAATGGAGCGCGCTGACTACGCTGCTCAAACTGCGGCTGGGAGACGGGGCACTGCGTCAGCCTCGCTGCAATGCCAATGCATTACCTGAGTCCGCCAATACGTTGGCGCAATCGATCGCCAGCAATTTGCAAGTGGGCGACAACGCTGATACTCGTCCTGCGTGGCTGGTCGATCCCCCGAGACGCCTGACGGAGCGCGAGATCACCGCTTTCACACAATCAATCTATTTGCAGCAGCCAGAACGTATTGCCGAAAACTGGTCGCATCCAGACGGAAGCATCAGCACACAACGCGATTACTACATCGCCAGAACCCCCGATCATCGTGCGCTATGGGTCTACCGCGAACGACCACGCAACGACTGGTTTTTGCAGGGTGTTTTTGCCTGATTTGAACGAAACAATTTCTATCAGCTTTTTCGTTTAAGCGCGGCTACATCGGGGATAAGTGCATAAAAAATTGAATATCGACTTCTTAATTAAATAGCCTTAATCCCTCGTTCAGTATGGCTTTCATTAAAAAGCTGTGGCTACATTGAAGCACGAAAACCCATCCCCACCCCGACCCTCCCCTTGAAAGGGAGGAGGCAACAGGCACACGACTCATCCGCCAAAGCTCACTACTCACTGTTCACCCGTCGCCGCTCACTTCACCATGCTTCCCGTCTACGCCGAGCTTTATTGCCGCAGTAATTTCAGTTTTCAGGTGGGTGCCTCGCACCCCGAAGAACTCGTCGAGACCGCGTACGTCCTCGGCTATCGCGCGCTGGCAATCACCGATGAATGTTCGCTGGCGGGCTCGGTGCGCGCTCATGTCAAATGGCGCGAGTTGTGCAGTGCGAAAAACGATAAGCCCGTTAGCAAAAAAGGGGCTCCTGATTTCCGCATCATTACCGGCTCATGCTTCGAAATCGATGGCAACGCGGTGATCTTGCTCGCGCAAACCCGCCACGGTTACGGCACATTGACGACACTGATTACCCGCGCCAGACAACGCGAAAGCAAAGGCAAATATCAGCTAGAACTGGGTGATCTGGCGTATCTTAGAGAGTGCTTCGCGATCATCATCCCGGCATATCAGACGACCAACGGTGAAGCCCTGCTCAACGCCCT
>JBBRVM010000512.1:0-3039 GCA_038246865.1 Burkholderiales bacterium | reverse complement strand
GGCATCTTCACGCGATACACCGGCTTCATCTTTTCTTCGCCGGGCACCGCGACGGACTTTTGTCCATAAGGCAAAAATGACGGCGGAAATTCGTTGAGCGCGGACTCGGTCTTGAACGACGACATGACTAGCCAGAGCACCGGCCCGAACATCAGGAACAGGCCCATCAACAGGTACGTGTACGACAGCCAGTCGGTCCAGTCCATGCTGCGACCGCTTCTGGTGCGAGTGAGGAAATTTAGCGCTTTCATTTTGCACGTTCTCCTTCTTTTTCTGCATTCGACAACTTCAATTGCAACAGCGTGAGCGCGACTAACGCGAGGGCCAGCAACAACGAACCCGCAGCTGCGATTCCGTACAACCGAACCGGTTCCACAAATCCGGTTTGATAAATGAACTGCACGACGAACGTGGTGGCCGTGCCGGGTCCGCCGCCAGTGAGCACGAAGACCTCATCAAAGACCTGCACGGCTTTAATCATCGCGAGGACTACGACAACCAGCAAATTTGGCATCAACAGTGGCAGAGTAATTTTCGTCAGCGAGCGCCAGGGCGAGGCTTTGTCCAGTTGTGCGGCTTCGTACAAATCCGCCGGAATCGCCTGCAATCCGGCGAGCAGAATGAGCGTGTAGAAACCCATGTGTGCCCACACCGAGACAAAGGTCACCCAGAAAAATGCCCAGCCCGGTTCCGCGAGCCAGAGCACTGGATCCGAGCCCACGCCGACCATCGCGGCATTGAGCAAACCGTCGCGCTGCAGGATCCATTTCCAGATGAGCGCGACAACCACCGGCGAGAGTAGAACGGGGTAGAAAAACACGCCGCGCCAGAAGCCGCGACCGATGATTTTTCGGTTGAGTACGATGGCGGTGATGAGTGCGAATAACACCATCAACGAGACCTGAAAAATGGCGTACTTTCCAGTGTTCCAGATGGATTGCCAGAACACGTCTTTGCGACATGTCGACGGATCGAAATATGAGCCGCATTCGAGCAGCGTCGAGAAGTTATCAACACCGACGCCGGGGCGCTGATTCGGGTAAAGGTTCACGCCGCCGGTGAACGCGTAATAGAAGTTGATCGCAATCGGCACGAACGTGAACAAAAGAATCACGATCATGTTCGGTGCCAGAAAGAACCATGGCGTGCTTGCGCTGGTTTTCATCAATCGCATCCCTTGCCGCTTTTGGTTGAAAGCCCTGTTTTGTTGGGGCTGGAGCAGGTTTATTGCTTAAGTCGACTATTAACGTAAATAGGCGATAGCCCCTATGCAGAGGTGATCATACGAGAAAGCTGTAGAGCAGATCCGCTACTGCATTTCCGTCGAACGACGGTGGTAGTGTGGGCACCCATGTGCCCACACTGACGTAACATCAAATGCAATCGGTGTGGGCTCTGGGTGCCCACGCAACACCTTACTTCGCCGCCGCTTTAACCTGTTCGTCAATGTCGGAGGCCAGACGCTTGAGCGCATCTTCAACCGACATCTCGCCTGCAATGGCTTGACCCAGGCGCGCCGCCGTTGGCTGGAATACCGCGCGGTTCAACTTGTAGCCCTGCAAATCAAAGTTAGGCTTCAGAATTTTCGACACATCAGCGACGAAACTATTGAGCGCAGCTTTGGCGAGTGGCGACACGCTGTAGGTCACGCCAGCCTTGGCGACACCGAGGTGCGCCGGGATGTTCTCGGTGCGCGACATCATCTCGCTGTAGTTCGCATCCATCGACAGGAAGTCGAGGAATTTCGCAACCTCAGCCGGTGCTTTGGTGCGCTTCAGGCCCACGTACGCGGCACCGCCTGGCATTGCGGTGCAACCCGCAGGGCCGCATGGCGCGGGCACGACAGCCCAGTCAAACGCCTTGGTGACGTTTTTGTCCATGCGGTTAACCTGCCACGAGCCGGAGTAATACATCACGATGCGACCGTTGGCGAACTCTTCGAACGCATCACGATACGCGGAGCCGCCGAGACCGCCCCACACTTCTTTTGGCATCAAACCGGACTTGTGCCAGCCGACAAACTTTGTCGCAGCAAGCTTGTAGCCATCGTCAATGACCGGCACGCCCTTCGCATCAAAAATCTTCGCGCCGTACGCAACGGCGAGCGGCGAGAAGCGATGACCCGTGCGATCCATCGCTGCGGCGAATGGCGTCTTGGTCGCGTCAGCTACTTTTTTCCCGGCTGCCATCCAGTCGTCCCACGTCGCGGTTGGGCCCGGCATCGGCACTTTGGCCTGTTCGAACAGCGTCTTGTTGACGTACATGCCGGTCACCGTCAACTGCGACATCATGCCGTAGATGCCTTTGTCAGCCGGGCCTGCGCGGAACCAGTTGAGGGTGGACGCGAAGTTGTCCTGCCAGGCTTTCTGGCGCGCAGCGCTCAGATAGGGCGTGAGGTCGAGATAGTATTTATTGAGACCGCCCAGGTCAGTTACGCGGGCGATGTCCGGGCCTTCACCAGCGGCCAGTTGCACTGGCAAAGTCTCGACCACGGCCTTGTATGGCACCTTGTCGATAATGATTTTGGTGCCGGGGTTTGCGGCCTCAAATCGCTTGGCGATGTCGGCCGTCACTTCGCATTCATTGCCATCGGAATAGCACTGCACGCGCAAATCCGCAGCTTGTGCTGACAGTGCAGCGAACGATGCGCCCAGAGCCGCAGTCAGCAAGCTCACATTCAATCGTAAATTTTTCACAACCAAGTCCTCCTTAAAAATTCGTGCCGCAAGGCTAGCAAAAATCGCAGTTACAAATACGTTCGAACAAAATTTATTCGTTCATATTAGGTCATATAGATCATCTATATGATTAAGGGTTTTCCCATGATCCGGTGAAGATTCTGGAAAAACTTCACGCTTGGGCTATGGTGAGTATTCCAGAGCGTGCACCTCGCATCGCCCAATAAAATTGAGAGATGCGAGGTGCACGCTCTGGAATACTCACCCGTTTCGCCCCATCCCCGACTGGCACGCTGCACCTCGGCAACATCCGCACTGCGTTGTTCGCGTGGGCGTTTGCCCGCCACCACAAGGGCCAGTT
>JBBRVM010000511.1:0-3040 GCA_038246865.1 Burkholderiales bacterium | reverse complement strand
ATTCCTTCCGCATCAGGCTCACCCGGTTTAATGGGTTGGCACAACAGCAGCTTCGATGGTCAGCGACCGACGCCAATGGATATTGGTTCAAGGAATATATGGCCTTGACAAACACCGCAGGGAACAAAGGCGGAGGCCTAAAGCAGCTTTTCCTGCGGTGCCAGCACCGCCGAAAGTTTTGCCTCCATGTCAGAAATTCTACGCTTAACGGCACCGAAGTCCAGCCCGGAATCCTTGCCTTTTTCGGGAGAACTTTCGAGCTCGCCGACGGCCGAAACGGTGATGATTTCCGTCGGTCGCGATAGATATTCATGTGCAATATTTAGCGCCGTCATGACGGCG
This sequence comes from Burkholderiales bacterium, assembly GCA_038246865.1. Classification (GTDB taxonomy): domain Bacteria; phylum Pseudomonadota; class Gammaproteobacteria; order Burkholderiales; family Casimicrobiaceae; genus Casimicrobium. The sequence continues at coordinate 2,698 of JBBRVM010000511.1, read as the reverse complement.
ATGCGCTCGGAGATATTGCTTTTTGTCTTCTCCGCAATATCGTGCATCTTTTCATCAACATAAGCGACGGCGGCAAGCAGTGCATCGTGCTCTTCCGGCGGGCAGGCAACGCGGTATTCCTTGCCAAGCAGCGTTATGTCAAGGTAATTGGATTCGTTGTACATGAGCGCATTCAGAGATTGACAGGGGCTTCCGGCAACTGCGCGGCGAGTTGCTCAAGCCGGCTCCTTGCCGAATCCATGCGCTCGGTCAGCGCTCGTTTGTTGCCTTCTGCCGCGGCAAGCTGCTGTCGCAATTGCGCGTTCTCGGTACGCAGCGACTGACAGAGCGCGGCGACCTGCGCAATCTTGCTTTCGAGAGCATTGAGTTCGTTAACCATGGCGCGGACTATAAGTTTAATAAGCGAATTGCGTCAAGGGATAAGCCTTGTTTTTAAATGTGATTTATTGCATAGGCAGCACTTTTGCATCTGCCTGCCCTACGCTGGAATATAATTGCCCGCTCCGCTGCTCGTGCAGGGCGGAGACCAACGTGCAAGGTGCCGCAGCGCAGATTTTTTTGGATTCAAAATTCTCTGCCGCGGTTAAACGGGAAACAGGTGAGCTTCGAACGACGTCTCGTCAAGACGCGATGCCTGTGCTGCCCCCGCAACGGTAAGCGAGTGTGGATGTGTCAATCGGCCACTGGGCAAACGCCTGGGAAGGCGACACATCAAGACTCGCGAGCCCGGATACCGGCCTTCACGCCAATGACGGAAGTGCCGCGGGGAGGCGGACACGGAATGCTCAACGCCGCTTTTCTCGCGCCCATTTCATCAGTTTTCTCCCTCCTGCAGTTCCGATTTTATGTTCGCCGGCGTGCGGGGACGCTTACCGGCCTTCGGGAGAAATCTGAAATGTATCCACGTTTTGCACTGACAGTTGGATCTTTTGCACTATTGACCACGTTGCCAGCAATCGCAGCGACTGCGGAAAGTGAAGCCGTAGTTGTTACGGCGACTCGCCAAGCCGCCCGCGCCAACGAGCTCTTGGCAGACGTTTCAGTGATTGATCGCCAGGAAATCGAGCGCAGCGGACAAAGCACCATCGCCGAACTTCTCGCACGGCAGCCTGGCATTCAGACATCGAGTAATGGCGGCCCCGGAACATCAACCAACTTTTATGTGCGCGGCGCTCGCCCGGAACAAACAAAAGTCCTTGTTGATGGCATCCCGATCAACTCGATCGACCTTTCCGGCTCTCCTCTTCGTTTCCTGCCGCTTGCCGACGTTGAACGGATCGAGATTTTGCGCGGCCCTGCTTCGTCACTGTACGGTGCTGACGCGATTGGTGGCGTCATCCAGATATTCACGCGCCGCGGCACACCGGGGCTAAGAACCGACGCCTTCGTCGGGTTTGGGACACAGCGAACTATGCAGGCCAGCGCCGGCATTTCCGGCGGTGATGAGCAATGGCGTTTTCGCCTTGAAGGAAATCATTCTTACTCGGGAAGCATTTCAGCGCAGAAAGATGCGACTAAGCGTGATGCAGACAAAGATCCATTTCGGAACAGTGGCGGAGCGGCGTCGGTCAGCTTCTTGCCGGCCAAAGGTCATGAGTTAGGTTTTACCTATCGTCAAAACGAGGGCAAAGCTAATTATGACAGCGAGAGCCCAGCGAACGGCACGTTCGACAATCACACCGACTTTGAAACGAAGCAATGGCAGCTTTTTTCACGTAACAAAATCAACAGTGTCTGGACGAGCAAATTGCAGTATGGGGAATCGACTGACGCGCAGACCAACTTCGCTTCGTACGCGCCGAATGGGAGTCTGTTACGCACAGACAATCGCTCGCTCAGTTGGCAAAACGACGTCTCCTTACCCGTCGGCACGGCACTTGTTGGTATTGAACGGCTGGAACAGGAAGCGTCGCCGCGCAGCAATTTCAGCGGCTCGCCGGGGATCTCGACGGACTCCTTGCTGGCCGGATGGACCGGGAACTATGGGGCGCATCGTTGGCAAGTCAGCGCACGCCGAGATGACAATTCCAGGTTCGGTGACCAACTTACCCACGCGCTGGCTTACGGCTACCAGATCACCGATGCACTGCGTATGCATGCCAGCTACGGTACCGCGTTCAAGGCACCGTCTGTCTATCAGTTGTTCGCCCCCTACGTCGGTAACGCAAACTTGCAACCCGAAGAAGCACGGAACCGCGAGGCGTCCGTTGTGTGGGAGCGGAGCGGCCAGAGCGTTTCCGCCACGTACTACCTCAACCACGTCGACAATCTGATCGACTACTCGTTTACGACGTCAACTTACGAGAACATCTCGAAGGCCAGGCTTGAGGGTTTGACGCTTGCTTATTCGGGCCGTTTCGACAGCTGGGATTTCGGCGCTTCGTATGACTGGCTGGATGCGACCAATACCGATACGGACAAACAACTCGGTCGTCGCGCCCGCAACAGAGGCATGTTATCGATTGCAAGACATTGGGGCGTATTCGATGCCGGGGCTGAATGGATCGGCGTAGGAAAGCGCTTCAATCTGAACGACGAGACTGGCCGAATGGGCGGGTATAGCTTGCTTAATCTGACAGCCCGCTACGCCATCAACCATGAGTTGACGGTCGAAGGACGGATCAACAATCTGCTCGACAAGAACTACGAATCCGCCATCGGTTACGGAACACTCGGAGTGAATGCTTTCGTCGGCCTT
>JBBRVM010000510.1:0-3061 GCA_038246865.1 Burkholderiales bacterium | reverse complement strand
TGGACATCGCCCTGCAGTTGAGCCCGCTTGATCCGCTGCTGTATGGGTTTCACGGGGTCCGGGCGCAGATGCTGATGCAAACGGGCGATTACCCGTCCGCCGCCCGTTGGGGCGACAAGGCCGCAAGTACGCCCGGCGCGCATTACCTGATCGCGATGATAGCGCTTGCTGCCAACTCTCTGGCCGGGCGCCACGATCAGGCTGCCCGCTGGCGGCAAGAGGTGCATCGGCGCAAGGCTGACGCGACGACTGCACATTACCTTGCCGCCTTCCCCACGCAGGATACCGCCTCCAGATCGCTGATCGTCGCCGAACTGCGCCGCCACGGTTTCTGAGGCGAAAAGAAACGCATCAGTATGCATCAGAAGCCCGCCTTGAAGACCGCCGCTACAGTGGGCGCCTCGCCACCACAGCCGACGGTCGGGCCAGCCACTTTAACAGGGCTCGCAGCCAACCAAAGCCGTGCGAGGAACGATCCGCTGCGCCTTGCGACGTTCTCCGGCACGCGGCGAGCGAACGTTCGATGTCGTTCAGGTGAAACTTCACTTCAAGAGGGGACATGCCTTGCATCACTTGCTCCTATTCGTTTGGTGACTTCCTGTCCGTCAGCTAACCTCAGCGGCGGGATGCGAACGTGGGGCAGAGCGTGAGGAGAGCGTGAAAAGTGGCGTGGCCGGACGAAAACGCACAGAATTCGGTGCTGACCTGCCGTTTGCTTGGTTCTGTCGAGCTGGCGTCGGACGGTGTCGCCGTTCAACTCGGGGGCAGGAAAAGTGCCGCTCTGTTTGCCTATCTTTGCCGCAGCCACAGCACCACCGCCCCGCGCGAAACGCTGGCCGGCCTGCTCTGGGGGGATAGCCAAGACGAACAAGCTCGCGCCAGCCTGCGCCAGACCCTCTCTGTCCTTCGCCGGCGCCTTGGACCGGCGGCAGACCGGGTGCTTCATTCAGACATGCAATCCGTCAAACTCGACCTCGCATACATCGATCTCGATACGGCGCAGTTCGACAGCTTGGTGCGATCGAAAATCACCGCAGACCTGCAAAGGGCGACCGATCTTTGGCGGGGCGAGTTTCTGGAAGGACTGGGTCCGGTTTCGCCGGAATTCGACCGTTGGGCGGATGCCGAACGGGCGGTGTTGCGGTCGTCCCGCGCTGCGGCGATGCTGCAGCTGGTCGATTTACTGATCCAGGAGGGGCACCTCGATGACGCGATAGCCACGGCGCTGCGGATGTTAACCAGCGACCCTCTGCAGGAACATGTCCATCGTCGGCTGATGCGGGTCTTTATCGCGCAACGCCGTCATGACGCGGCACTGCGCCAGTTTGCGACGCTGACCAAATTGCTGTCGGATGAACTTGGCGTGGCACCTGACCCCGCCACCGCCGATCTTGCACGCGAGGCAAGGCAGCACCGCGCGCAAGGTCATGGACCTACGGCAGTGCAAAAGCCAGATGCACGGCCGGTTCAGCCAACCGAAGAAGCCCCGACAGTGCCCACGCTCGTCGCCCCCGCGAAGCCCTCGATCGCGGTCCTGGCTTTTCGGGGCGTGACCGTAGACACACAGGCGGTGCCGTTTGCCGAAGGGATTGCCGAAGAGATCACCGTGAACCTGTCGCGGGATCGCGGTTTGCTGGTGGTCGCACGGCAATCCTCCTCCCGGTTTTCCCTGTCCGAAGTGGGCCCTTTTGAGATTGGTCAGGCGCTTGGCGTCCGTTTTCTTTTGTCGGGTGCCGTGCAGGTCGCAAACGGTCGGGTGCGCGTCACGGTACATCTGATGCGGTGCGACAACGGTGCCGAGGTGTGGGGTGACACGTTTGAGCGATCGATGGAAAATGCGTTCGAAGTTCAGTCAGAGATTGCACGCAATGTGATGGTGACCACAGTCGGTCGAATGACAGCTGAAGAACCTTGGTCTGTCACCGAACGGGAAACCGCCAGCTTCGAGGTCTATCAACTGCTGCATCGCGGGCTGCGTGGCCTCGAAGGCCATACGGCGTCGGGCATGCGGGATGCTGTCGCCACCCTGACACGTGCCGTGGTGCTGGCACCTCGCGATGGTCGTGCGCACGGGCTTTTGGCCATGGCGATGATTTACGACCGTTGGAACTTCGCCGTTGACGCAACGGTGGCGGACGTCATTCCGTTTGCCGAAAAGGCGCTGACACTGGATAGACGCGACTCCAGGGCGCACTGCGCGCTAGGCATTGCCTATCTTATTGGGCGCGAACATGGCCGGGCCGCGCATCATTTTGAGGCGGGCCTTTCCGCCAACCCGAACGACGACGTGCTGCTTGTCGAATACGGGCGCTACCTGATGTATGTTGATCGCCCGGAAGATGGGCTGCGCCGCGTACGGGAGGCTATGCGGCTCAACCCATTCCACCCGGACTGGTATTGGAATATCACCGGACGCTGCTTGCACCTTCTGGACCAGCCAGCGGAGGCACTGGAAGCCTTTCGCCGAGTAACGACTCCAGCATTTTACCATCTGGCGTATCAGGCAGTCTGTTTGAAAAGGCTTGGTGACCATAGTGCCGCATCAGCTCTGCGTGACCGTCTGTTTGAGGCAAAGCCAGATTTCTCTGTGGGAAAGTTCCTGGCGATTTTTCCCTATTTGAACCTTGAAACGCTGGAGCGGTACGCCAAAGACTTTCGATGGCTGGATGACGGCTATCGCGATGCAGCGCTATAGCGGAGGACTCAATATTCCAAGCTGATATAGCGAAGGAGTCCACTTGACTGGCTGCTCGTCAAGTTCCCGAATTTGTAATTTTCGCCGGTGTGCCCGGGGTAGGAAATGAACAAGATATTTGGTCCGACAAGTGCAAACCGCACTTGCATCATGCCGCTTTCCGATTTCCTTCTCCACCAAGTTCATCACTGGAAGCGCACCGAGAGCGGGTTGACGCCTAGAACAAGCCTGCAAGTAAGTCTTCGAGCTCCGCCAGACACGCATTTTCGAGCATCTCTCTGCCAACAAACAGAAAAACAACGTTGACAGTCTGCCCCTCTTGACGCCCTTGTTAATCATCGCAGAGTTGTGCCCGGAGAGAAATCT
>JBBRVM010000509.1:0-3061 GCA_038246865.1 Burkholderiales bacterium | reverse complement strand
AGCTTTGGGTAGTACGCGGTCTGAATGCCACGCTGTGGAGTCGCGTTGCTTGCATACACGTCAAGAGGCGTGCCGCTGCCCCAGGATGCCGCGCCCGCCGAACTCCATTTGTTGATCTTGAGCCCCTTGCGGGACGTGACAAAGTTTGTCCCCTCGGCACGCACCCACATCATGATAAACCCGTCACCCGATCGCACCATGTCCGCGGGCAGCTGCGCACGACCAATCTCGGTGAGCTGCCACGCAGGCCCAAATGTGCCATTGCTCAAGACGCGCTGGAAGTTCAACGTCGCACCAGAGCCCCAGCATACCACGCACCCGCCATCTTCGAGCGCGACGACCTGTGGCCCAAGCGCACCCGACGAACCGGGAATGAGCAAACCATCCGCGCTCGCGCCGCCCCAGTTTTTCGTCGCCACGCCGTTGGCGTACGTCACTTTCTGAACATAGATCGCGTTGTTGTCGTATGCGACGATCGCGTCACCGGCAGAGTTCACGTCAAAGTCGATGAGGAAGGTCGCCGTGTTGGTGCGAAGCGGGCTGAGCACAGCCGCAGGCGAGAGCAACGCCGCCCCATCGGGCCCGAGCAACTGGATCGCATGCTTGTACCCCTGCGACAAACCAGCGACGTTATCGTTGTAGACTACCCATGAAGTGCCACCAGTTGCTTCGACCGGACCCTTGCCCCACAACGGACCATTCTGATCGCCCGCGCCGACGAAGACTGGAGTGTTCACCGATGTGTCGCTCGTCCACTGCGCGTTCGCCGTTGAAACGAATGCGCCGCATGCCGCGAAACCGCTAGCAACCAGGCTGAGGAGACGGGCAACGCTATTTGTACGTACGTGGCCGCTCGCGCGAGCCATTCGAATCGTGCATGCAGAAGCGAATCGACCAGAGTTTAGAATGCAGCCGGGAACCAACGATGCGAACGAGCAAGTGAAAACATCACGCATGGAAAGAACCTCCTTAACGCAGTCTACACACACAGCAGGATTTACCCTAGCAGTATATTGAAATACCGTTTGCACTATCTTTCCCGTGCATTTTTAGAGGACAATCTGCCCTCAAACCCACCTCAAAGGGCCAGAAGTCAGTCCCGTTGTGATGACGCGCGAGGTTCTTCAACAGCCTGCTAACGAGAACCACAAACGATCTAAAGTACGATGCAAAGCACGAGAGAAAACAAGAGCCTTAACACACAAGACCAGCCCACAAAGGCATCGTCAGTCAACTCACAGAACAAAAAACCGCACACATCCACGAACGCATTGAACCCCAGCGGAGAAACTAGTCCCAACGCGCTAAAACACAAGCACTACCCCGCACAATCCACACTCTATTCCCCGCATGTACATGCACTTTGCGAACTGTGGCTCAATCTTTACGCTCTCGCCACCTACTCATGTTCCATCATACTGGGACCTATTACCACAATCTCTGAAACTTCACATATTCCACTCTCGGCGCCTTCTACAACGTCCAACCCCACCACCACTCCCCAACCCCCCAAAGAACTGCGCGTAATGCCATTGAAAAAAGGAATTGTTTTACCCGGGGCGGGATTTTGCATCGCGTGCAATCATTCAGTTCACTTTCGGCTAACGCGTAACACCCTCCATCCTCTAAACTGACGAAGTATCTCGTGACTCCACATAATCGCACCTACACGAAAGCACGCTAGTGAGCAAAAAAATCAACGCAACGCCAAACGATCATCTGCTCCCGACCCTTCCGTCCTCGCATCAAACTCCGCCCCTTCATCTTCCCCGCGCTTCGTCCCCACAGGCGAAGCCACCGCCATCATGCCCGTTCTCAATGGTAAGCTCACCCCCATCACCGTCATCGGCACCAAAGTCATACGCGATGCCCTCGATGATCTCTGCATCAAGCAAGCCATCAACGCGCGCTGCGCGCCAGGCGTCACTAATGTAATCCTCAACCCCGACGCCCATGGCGGCTACGGTGCGCCCATCGGCTGTGTCATGGTCTCTCCCACCCACATCTACCCCGGCCCCGTCGGCGTCGACATCAAGTGTTCCATGAGCCTCTTGCAACTCGATCTCCCTGAAAACGCCGTCAAGGATAAGAAAACTCGCCGCGCCTTGATCGAAGCAATCCTCGAACGCACACCCACCGGCGCAGGCAACCGCAAAGCCCCCAAGGGCCGCCACATCGACTTCGACCTAGGCCGCCGCGCAGTCACCCAAGGCGCGAGCCAAGCGGTCCTGCGCGAACTCGGCATTCCCGTCGAGTGGGCCACGCGATGCGAAGACTCTTTCCACGTCGGCCACGACGGCACCGCCGACGCGCTCTCTTCTCGCCTTAACCGCTTCACCACCACCGGCAACGGCTCCGAAATCTTCCGCGTCAAAGCCGCCCAGCTCGGCTCCTATGGCGGCGGCAACCACTTCGGCGAATGTGAAATCGTTCACATCGACGAATCCCTACACGCAAAATCCGCAGCCAACGTCTTTGGCTTGCGCGATAAGCACGTCGCCTTCCTCTCCCACTGTGGCTCGCGTGGCTGGGGCTCGCTTTTGGCCGAAGGCCAGTTCAAAGTCATGCAAAAAAAGTTCGCCGACTGGGGCATCCCTCTCCCAGGCAACGACCGCCACATGGTCCACGCGCCCTTGGGTTCACCCGAAGCCAACGCCTATATCGACGACATGTCCATGGGTGCAAATTTCGCAACTGTCAACCACATGCTCATCAACGCGCTGGTTTTAGAAGCCTTTCAGGAAGTCATCCCAGGCGCCAAGGGCAACCTTGTCTACTTCATCAGCCACAACATCGCTCGCCAGGAAGTCGTCAACAACACCAGAGCTTGGGTCCATCGCAAGGGCGCGACCCGCGCGTTTCCCGCGGGGCATCCGACGCTGGCGGGGACGATCTGGGAGGGCACGGGGCATCCGGTGCTCATCCCGGGCTCGAACCGCGACTACAGCTACATCCTGCGGCCCGAGGCGGGCGCGGTGAAGAGCGCGTACTCGGTGAACCACGGCGCCGGGCGGCGCATGTCGCGCGGCGAGGCGATGCGTCAGCTCGACCAGCACAAGGT
>JBBRVM010000508.1:0-3067 GCA_038246865.1 Burkholderiales bacterium | reverse complement strand
TACGAGCACATGAAGCTCGACACCTTGAAGAATCGCATGCCCGCTGCCATCGCGTTGTATCGCTCGCTCGGCTTCGTCGACGCCGAGCCGTACACACACAATCCGGAGCCTGACGTGCTTTATATGACTTTGAAATTGAGCTAGAAGATGGTCATGACTGTTGATTACATCATCGTCGGCGCAGGCACTGCCGGCTGCGTTTTGGCGAACCGGTTGTCTGAGGACGGTCGCAATTCGGTATGCCTGCTGGAGGCCGGCCCGAAAGACAACTACCTGTGGATTCACATCCCGATTGGCTATGCCAAAACGATGTTCCACCCGGTCTATAACTACTGCTATTACACCGAGCCTGAACCGAACATGAATGGCCGCAAGGTCTACTGGCCGCGTGGTCGCGGGCTCGGCGGATCATCGTCGATCAACGGACTGATCTACATCCGTGGTCAGTCTGCGGACTACGACCGGTGGTCGGCGGCGGGCAACAATGGCTGGAGCTGGAACGAAGTTCTGCCGTACTTCATCAAGAGCGAGCACAACAGCGATAAACGTCTTTTGGCCAACGGCACCCATGGTCAGGGCGGGCCGCTCTGGGGCACCTCAATCCCCGATCCGCATCCGGTGATGGACGCGATCATTGCGGGTGGCGAAGAGCTTGGCGTGCCGCGCACGATGGACTTCAACAGCGGTGATCAGACCGGCGTGGGCTACTACCAGCTCTTCACCAAAAACGGCTGGCGTTGCTCAACGGCGGTGGCCTACCTTCGACCTGCTCAAAAGCGTAAAAATCTGCGTACCGAAGTCAATGCGCAGGCGACGCGAGTTGTATTTGAAGGGACGCGCGCAGTCGGCGTTGAATACATGCAGTACGGCAGGAAAATCACGCTGCGTGCCAACAAAGAAGTGCTACTCACGGCGGGCGCGCTGCAAAGCCCGCAACTTCTCATGCTCTCCGGGATCGGCCCGCGCCAACACTTGAGTGAACACGCCATCCCCGTGCTCCACGATCTGCCGGGCGTCGGGCAAAACCTGCAGGATCATTTGCAATTACGCCTGCTGTTCAAAGTTAAAAAGCCAATCACTACCAATGATGATCTGAAGAGCAACTGGCGCAAGTTTTTGATGGGTTGGGACTGGGTCACGCGCCGTGCCGGTCCGCTTGCCATTGGCATCAATCACGGCGGCATGTTCACCAGCGTACTGCCTGAATCCACTACGCCGGACATTCAATTTCACTTCGCGGCGCTGTCGGCTGAGATGGCCGGTGCCGCGACCCATCCTTGGAGCGGCTGCACTTTTTCGGTCTGCCAGTTGCGCCCTGAGTCACGGGGGCATGTCGCGCTGAAATCAGCTGATCCGCTGGCAGCACCCCTGATGTTCGCCAACTATCTTTCGCACGAGACCGACGTGCGCTGTGCGATTGAGTCAGTCCGCTTTGCGCGTAAGCTGGCCGGTACCAAAGCGATGAGCGATCTCATCGGCGAGGAATATCGCCCGAGTGCAAACGTGCAAACTGACGACGAAATTCTGGAGTTCGCGCGCAATTACGGCGCAACCATTTTCCATCCGAGCGGAACGTGCAAGATGGCACCTGATGCCGATCCGACGGGCGTCGTCGATACCCGTTTACGCGTTCGTGGTGTCACGGGATTGCGGGTGATCGACTGCTCCGTGATGCCCACACTTGTCTCCGGCAACACCAATTCACCGGTCGTCATGATGGCGGAAAAGGCTGCAGACATGATCAAGTCAGATGCGATGTCGTTGTAGAGGCGACTGTTGCCGCGATGTGGATCGCCTATCCGCAAATCTTGGCTGAAGCTAGTACCGCAGAAATTCCTGGCGTCACAAAGTGAAAGCAACATGAGCGAATACACCGCAACAGTGGAATGGCAGCGGGGCGAGCAGAATTTCCTCGATGATTGCTACAGCCGCAGGCACACGCTTCGTTTCGACGGTGGCGCGGAGCTTGCCGGTTCGTCATCCCCGAGTGTCGTGCGTCTGCCGATGTCAGACGCCAGCGCAGTCGACCCGGAAGAAATGTTGGTGGCGTCACTTTCCAGTTGTCACATGTTGTGGTTTTTGTCGATTGCCGCCGCGCGGAAATTCTGCGTCGACAGCTATGTTGACGACGCGTCTGGAGTCATGGCGCGCAATGCCGAAGGCAAGATGGCGATGACGGTGGTAACGCTCAAGCCGCTGGTTGTCTTTTCTGGCGATCATCAACCCAGCGTTGAGCAAGTTCACGCTTTGCATCACAAAGCACACGCCGAATGCTTTATTGCCAATTCGGTGAAGACGGAAGTTCGCTGTGAGCCCGTGCTGTGAGGTCCGCTTCGCGCGTGATCCAGGGCCGATCGGTAGTATTGTTGGCTAAAAATCGAACTCATTACGAGGACGCTCATGCACATGGTCGAACGTCTGACACAGCTTGACGGTAGCACTATCGTACAACTCACAGACCTAGTGATTGACGCAGCCGCTTCGACATCGATGACTCTTCGACTCTCGGCGTGTCGCTAGCAGCGCTCGCTTTTTTTGCGGCCATCGCAAGCGGTTTTCTGCATGCGGTGTGGAACGCTATCGTCAAGCGCAGCGGGGATGCCGGCGGCGCGATGATTGCGCAATTGATCGCGGCCGGGGTATTCGCCAGTGTCGCCTGCCTGTTTATCGGCTGGCCGGATGTCGGTGTGTGGCACTGGATGGCCCTGGGCTCGATTGGCAACGCGGGCACTTTGGTGTTTCTGGCAAAGGCCTACCACCGTGGCGACTACGCGATCACCTACGGCCTCAGTCGAGCGACGGTTCCGTGGGTGCTGACGCCGCTTACTGTGCTCGTGCTCGGCAACGCGCTTCGCGCGACGGATCTTGCCGGCATCGCTGTGATTTCGGTCGGTGTGCTTCTCGCCGCAACCAACGGCTCGCGAATCAATGCTGAGACGCGGCGTGCCAGCGTGTTTGCGGTCGCCAAACCCAGGTCATCATGCGCATGCATTTCAATATCCAGATCGGTCACGGAACGCAGTTGCTTGATGCTTTCCAGGACGCCGAAAGGCTCCATAATCCCAAC
>JBBRVM010000507.1:0-3084 GCA_038246865.1 Burkholderiales bacterium | reverse complement strand
GGGTTGTAAGGCGTTCGTGGATCGTTCCTGCCACTCGTTTTTTCCGACTGTCGCCCCATGCCGCAATGCAGCACAGCTTCTTCGGCGCTCTTGTCGTTGCCGCCAGGTGCGCCGTTGACGTGAGCGAGCTCGTGAACCAGCGTGGCAAGAACGGACCAACGCCCCCATCGAAACGATAACGAGTCGATAGACATTTCCGTCGGGTGCGGAATGCTGGTCGCGCCCCAATCGGAACTAGTGGGGTCGTGGTTGATCCAGATCGTGCTGTCATTGAGCAAATCGGTGAGCGTGCGTCCGTTAGGTAACGTTTTGAAATACCGGTTCGCCGACGGAATTTCGCGGGTGATGCGAAAAGCATTGGTTCGCGCCCAGCGCAGTTGATCGCGCCAGCGCTCAGGAACGAAAACCCAACCAGTATGCGGCGACACGTGGTCCGCAATATTAATTTGAATCATTTAGCCTCTCCAATTGAAAGTACGGTTTGATGGCGAGCCGCTGCGAAATGAGCGTCAACGCTCATTCTGGCGCTCACTTTGGCGAATTCTCATCAGGTACAGACGTACTTTAATTGCTGAAGGTGACACCCTCCCCGCGAAAAGAACGCCGACGGTTATGCGCAAAATGGTCGCGACCGTTGTCGAAGCCGACTCCTCCGAATCGCCCGGCCAGTCGGGGTCAAATGCCCGACGGAAGTGTGATTCTGGTGGATCGGCGGCTGAATCCGGGCTGGGCCAGGCATGCAACTCATCTTGGTGAGCGCGTCGCGAATCCACCCTTTGCTCCACCGGCACGGTCAGTCACGAGACGTATTTGTCCGCCCTCGTAGAATGAATCCCTTACAAAGGATTTCGCTATGGCCCGTGCCCCATTTCGCCGCAAGAGCGGTGCCCGTGAAGCTAACCAACTGGTTCGTTTAGCCGAAGGCTTGGCCTCGTCCAAGAGCCGCGCTGAGGATGTGTATTGGGAGCGTGAGCTTGAGGCTGCGGTGATGTTGCAACTGGAGAACAACGACGAGGATGCGATCAACCGTGCTCTCGACAAGGCGCATGACGCGCCGGACGCGACGTTTGATGCGCTCGCCGACATGGTCGAGTCGCTCACTGAATCGATCATGCTGGACTCCGAAAAGGGGCAGCAGCGGGTGACGTTGTTCTGCGCGCCGATTTTGGTGTGGGGGCGGAATCAAATTCCCGCGAAAAAAATTCCTAAACAGCAGTTGCAAGACATTGCGGTGCAGTTGTCGGCGCATGTGTTTTCATCAAAAGCGAAGATTGCGCTGGCGGACTTTATGTTTGCGCCGGATCAGTTGCCGCACAGCTATAGCCAGTCGCGGGAACTCCTGCAAAACCTCGGCGCGGCGATTCGTGAACGCACTCATCTGACGATTGACCCGAAGACGGTGGAAGATGCGCCAGATGTGGTGTGCGATATGCGCATGATTGTTGGCGCGTTTCAGGTAACCGAGGGCGAGCCGTTTTATGCGTGGCAGGAAACGACGACGCCGGTGGAAGAAGCGCGGCAGAACACGCTTGGGATCTGGCGCTCACAGGGCGGAAATGCGATCAAACCGCTGCTGGTGGGCTTTCCGCATGAACTGACGTTGCCGCGCTCATTCTTCTCCGCCTGTCGCGACGCGGACATGGCTTCGCGCGCTTATTCGATTGGCGCTTCGGTGCAATATCTCGAAGCCGTAACGCACGTCACGCCCGACAAATTGACGGCGGTGATCGGTGGCTGTTGGGGTAACGGGCTGGAGGAATATCGCATCGGCTTTGCCATCGGCGAGGATGACGATGTGGTGCACGGCTGCGTTTGGCCGCTAGTGTCGGATGAAGGCGACGACACGCCCGTCGTCGAGGAGATCGAGGCACTGCTACGCGCCGCGAATGTCGGCACCATCATCCTGTTGGAAGAGCAATTGCCGCTCGAGTTTTGCGACGATTGCGGCGCGCCGCATTTCCCGAATCGTGAAGGCGAAATGCTGCACGCGCACTTGCCGGAGGATGCTGAGACGGGGGCGGTGCATTTGCATTGACCACAGTGCTGTCCTTGTGAGCCAAAAGCGAAGGATCAGGTTGATTGGCAACGATTGATGCGAAGAAGATTGCCGTTTGTTCGCCACCTGATCCTTCGCTCGGCTCAGGATGACAAAAATTTTGCTGAGGCAGCTTTCTTGTGAAAGCACGTTTCTATGGGGGCAGAGAGCCCATTTACTTAATAGTCGACTTTGTCACTTTCGTCGCACCAGCTCCAACTTAGCGGTCATTTGATGAAAAAGGTAATTCCCATTCATGCCCGTCATTTCCCGTCGCGAGCTTTGGCTATTCATCGCCGTCGTCCTCCTCTGGGGCGTGAATTGGCCTATGATGAAAATGGCGTTGGCGGAGCTGGACTTCTGGGTATTCCGCACCTATTGCGTCGCGGCTGGCTTGTTCTGGTTTGTTGGTTACAACCTGAAGGCAGGCATTCCGCTCGGGTTGCCGCGAGAGTATTGGGGTCGTATGCTGGTGTGTGCGCTGTGCAATGTGGCGGGCTGGAATATTTTGTCGGCAGCCGGACTTGCACTGTTGCCGTCGGGTCGAGCGGGCATCCTCGCGTACACGATGCCCCTGTGGCTGGTGCTTTTGTCGCGCTTCATGATGGGCGAGGCGCTGACCAGGCTGCGCCTGACCGCGATCACGCTGGGTATGACCGGGATCGCGCTTTTACTCGTTGATGAAGTTCAGACGCTGAAAACCGCGCCAGTGGGTGCGTTACTGATGGTCGGCGCAGGGCTGGTTTGGGCGATAGGCATCGTGTTGTTTAAAGGCTTTCCGAAAAAAATCCCGACGACCACGCTGATGATCTGGAGCTTTGCATTCGGGGGCTGGCCAATCGTGCTGGGCCTGATCGCATTCGGTCACGGGCCTTGGCTGCCAGTCGCAGCATCCGCCTGGGCGGGACTGTTGTTTAACGTGGTGATCGTGTTTGGATTCTGCTGGTTCGCGTGGAACGAGCTAGTACGCGCTCTGCCTGCACAAGTGACCGGGATCAGCTCGCTTGCCGTGCCCCTCGTTGGATTCGGTAGCGGGATGTTGCTGCTCG
>JBBRVM010000506.1:0-3084 GCA_038246865.1 Burkholderiales bacterium | reverse complement strand
GGCAAAAAAGGGCATCGTTTCCGTTGTCAGTAGTTTTCATGAGTACATCGTGTCAGAGCCGCAGCATTACTCCCACTCAATTGTTTCCTGCCTCATAAAACCCGTATGGATACTGGCTTTGCTCGTAGTGTTCATTCAGTTTTACCGTCATTTATACCGTCAAATAACGACGGCTATTGTTGGCGTGGGAGATGGACTCAATTTGAGCGGCAACTACGCCAGCGCATCAATCGTCAACGAACAACGCAAACAAAGTTACATTTTACCTTGCCAAGTTACAGCCCGGTGGTAATCCGATCGCTCCCGATCAGCTCGGCTGCCACAACGTTCAGCAAGACAAGAGGCGGACAGGCCGTTCATATCAATCACCCTCGCCATTCGGCCCCAGCAAGCTGCGCAGGTTGTTTCGGACAGTAGCCGCAAGCGTCGATGACGAAACACCATGTAGGCGGCTCAAAGCTTCAACAACTACGGCCACGTCTACCGGTTTCGAAGGCCGATCTGCCGTCTTGGTGAAAGGCCCGTCAGTCTCTGTCAGCAGCCTATCGAGGGGAATGGCTGCGACCATCGACGAATGTCGCTCGTTGTCCATCATCGCCGCGTTGATAGAGAAGTAGCAGCCCAACTCAAGAGCACGCTTTGCCTCTGCTTTGCTGCCGGTGAACCAGTGCAGCACGACTTTGCCATTTGTAGGCGGCAGGTATGCCTCGATGTGATCCAGAACCGCTTTTGCCGAACGAATGCTATGCACTGTGATGACTTTGTTTCCCGCCTCGGCACAACGCTGCAACACGTGCTGAAAGACCTGCTTTTGCAATTCGAAGGATTTGTAAAATCGTGGACCGGCGTCAAGGCCTACCTCGCCAATATAGCGAGTTTCTGAAAGATGGGCATCCCAGATCGCAAGTTCGCTCGCCCGTTCGGCGACCAGTTGCGGATGCAATCCAAGGGCGGCCCGCACATGGCGCGTCGCTTGCGCCAATTCATGGTTGCGCGGCCACGCTCTGGGCGTGGTCGTCACTGCCAGCGTGAAAACACCCGCCTCATCAGATTCCCGGACCGCCGCTGGATGATCCGGATACAGATCAAGATGGCAGTGGAAGTCCACCAGACCGTTTGTCGCGATCATGAATGCCTCGCCATCAGCTCGGTCTCGTGTCCACGCCATCGATCAGGCGCGCCACTTCGTCCAGGCCGCGCCGATAAACATCGGCCAATTGATCAAGTCGTGGGATTTCGTCGGTCAGCGGCCCAGGCTTGTGAATGAGCAGCTTTGCCAAGTCAGGTCGTCCACGCAAACGCTCGATCGCAACCTGAAATGAGCGCACCTGCTTACCGATCGATTCACGCGTGTCCAAGGTATGCGCTCGAAGATCAGGCACGGTGTAGACCGTGGAATCACGACCGGCTCCCCAAGCCGCATCGAGCGCAGCACGACGAATCAGACATGGAAGACAATAGCCACAATGCTCTATTCCATGTCCTTGCCACCGCGCTTTCGACGGTGATGAACACGACAAGGAGTCTGCAGCGGTCGCCCCCAACAAAAGGCCGTTTGCGCATTCAGCGGCCATCTCGCCTTTCGTCTTATCCCAGTAGGGATTTTCGACGCGACCGTCGATACCTAACTCGACAAGCAAGTCGTTCCATCTTGCCATGTAGAACGGGTGAGTCGTCCTTGTACTATTCGAACCTAAACGCAGAGGGTCCAAGGGGACATTGAGGGCGATCAGTCCGTTCTCCGGCACGCGCAACACAAAATTTGAGCCAAGACCGGTACCGGCAAAAACCCCGAGCGCAAAAAACAGAAACGACCGACCGCGCGTCGTGCTTTCAGAACTAACGTCCTTTACCAAACCATCTGGGAAGGCCATCCAAACCCGTAGGCGATCAAACGATGATCCGCTATAGTTTTGTCTCAACTTACCAAACAGCGCGTTCTGCGCATCGCTGGTTGCCCCCTCGCCCGCGTGGCTTATGAGGAGCGGCGTGCGGCCACTCTCCAGGAGATCGATTGCACCAATCAAGCTGTCCAGCCCGCCGGAGAAGAGGCTTATCGTGTCGAAGGGCGGCGGTAGCAGACTAGCCCGCGGCGTGGCCAGGTTGCTAAACCGTTCGGGCCGGCGACGGAATCCCACCGTCCAACGATCCCCGGTCAAGTAGTCCAATGTGCGTGTCAGCGTGCGAGCAGCGGCCTGCCAGCGATCAGGATCACTGACCGGAACAACTAGTCTGATTTCACGGGTCCATGAGTCTTGCGATTGTTCGGCTCGTGAGATTCGCGTATCGGCCGCGTGAACAAGAGCGGCAACGACGAGCAGGTCAAGACCGATCTCGGAAGGGAAGACGCCCAAACTTTTCAGACTAGTTAGCGCACCGCCGATCCCATGGTCGAGGGATTTTTCGCCGGCAACGAGCTGCAATTGGGTCACCTGTTCGTCGGCAGCACTCGGAATTTCAATCACATCGTCCGGGCCGAAACGCCCAGCGAGAAACTGTCGTTTCATTGGTCAGCCTCCGCGTTTCCAAGTGCTTGGAGGATACCGAAAGCACGTTCATATACCGAATCGACGAACGAGTTCACGCGATCCTGCGTCAATGTGGGAGTTTCAGCGCGGGCTGCAGTCAAAGCATCACTCATGCCATTTCGAATGAAATCGCGCAACTGTCCCTGAACACGGAGCGCAGCTTGCGCGTCGGTGGGGACGGTTATGAGCTTGGTTCCGATGTCATTGCACAGGCGCGCCTCGATGGCATGGGTTGCGTACAGCTCGAACACCGTCTGCATCTGGTCAGGCGTGAGCGCATCCAGGTCCGTCACACCGAGCGTAGTCAGCTCGATGATCGTCTCGATGAATGCCTCCCGAGCGATGCCTTCATCGACGGTTCCAGCACTCGGACAGATGTAGTCAGCCAAACCGACGAAAACTTCGGCAATTGGACGTCCGGCTAACTCCTCCAGATTTAGTGAGCGTAGAGCTTCTCGGGCACCCCGGGCCTGTGCGTCCGTGAGAAAGCCCAGCAGCCTCGCTCCGGCGCCCCGTGAGGCGCCCATGCGCTGGGCGGCTTGTCGCGCACCTCCGG
>JBBRVM010000505.1:0-3092 GCA_038246865.1 Burkholderiales bacterium | reverse complement strand
TTGGCACCGTGAGCGTCCCCACGGCCCTGGCTCAGCAAAGCAGCAGTTACTACTACGTTGGCGGCGGCATCGGTCAAGCGCGCGCCGAAATCAATGATGAGCGAATTACGCGCCCGCTATTTGGCACGGGGTTAACCGCCACCAACATCAACCGCGATAACCATGACACTGCCTACAAGCTGTTTGGTGGCTACCAGTTCAATCAAAATTTCGCGCTTGAAGCGGGCTACTTCAATCTCGGAAAATTTGGCTTCTCAGCCAACGCTGCACCGCTCGGCACATTTAACGGACAGGTCAAAATTCAGGGCTTTAATCTGGATCTGGTCGGCACACTGCCCTTGACCGAGCGCTTCTCCGTGTTCGCACGCGCGGGTGCTCAGGCCGCCAAAACAGGTGACACCTATAGCGGTAGCACCCCCATCAACGGCTTCAATCCAAGCCCCAGCAAACGTGAAGTCAATTACAAGGCTGGCGTCGGTCTTCAGTACGAAGTCAACCCTTCGCTCCTCGTGCGTGCGGAGGCCGAGCGTTATCGCATCAGTGACACTCTCGGCAAAAAAGGCAACGCAGATATGGTCTCGTTGAGCCTCGTGATTCCGTTCGGTCGCAGCTATGCAGCCGCTCCCCGTGCGACGGCGCAGCCAGCCTACGTAGCGCCCGCTCCTGCACCAATGCCCGCACCGATGCCTGCACCGATGCCCGCACCCGTAGTTGTGTCGCCACCGCCAGCCCCCACGCCTGCGCCGATGCCAGTTCCGGTTGAACGCCGTCGCGTCAGTTTTTCTGCGGAGTCACTCTTTGCGTTCGACAAGTCAGACATCAAGCCAGAGGGAAAAACGGCGCTTGATCGCTTCGCCAACGACCTTCGTGGGACTCAGTTCGACCGCGTTGGCGTCGAGGGCCATGCCGATCGTTTAGGCAGCAGCGGCTATAACCAGCGACTCTCGACGCAGCGCGCCGAATCGGTCAAGGCGTACCTGATTAGTGCGGGCGGTGTGTCTGCAAACAAAATTTCAGCCGTTGGCAAAGGCGAAACGATGCCGGTAACCAAACCGGGCGACTGTCGCGGCACCAAGCCAACTAAAGCGCTGGTAGCCTGCCTGCAACCTGATCGTCGAGTCGACGTCGAAGTTACCGCGACGAAGTAAAGCGAGAGCGACCAACCCTTCGACAAATCCCTTAGTCCTGAGCTCGTCGAAGGGTAACGGCGAATGTTCTTGATCAAGGGGCCTTAAGAATTGTCACCGTTGCCGACTGGCGACGGTGACACCGCTAATCTTGGCCACGTTGCTTCGCTTCAATCTCACGAACCAGCAAGCGGGCTTCATCGCCCTCCGGGATCGGACGACCACCGTTGCGCCATTCAATGGCCGACTTAAATCCATGCTCCTGAGCGTGACGGCGGAACCACATGCCCTCTATGTTGTGCCGCGTATCGCCATCCAACATCGTCGCCATTTTGCGTCTGCTCCAGACCCATCGTCAGCATCACCTGATTGACCACCATTTGCGCATCGCCAACTGCGAGCGCGGCACACCTGCGATGCGATTCGCCCGCTTGAGCGTCGCTTCCTCCAGCTCTTCAACGGGAACGCTAAGGGTCGCGAGCCCCCAATCCGCTGCGGTTTTTCCGTTGATTAAATCACCGGTAAACATCATCTGTTTCGCGCGCATGGGTCCCACCCGATACGTCCACATCGCCGTGGTCGGGCAATCCCACACACGCGTCGGCATATAGCCAATGCGCGCTGTGTCCGCCATCACCAGCAGGTCACAACACCGCGCAACATCACTGCCGCCCGCCGCTGCCGCGCCATGCACCTTGGCGATGGTGGGCTTTGGGCTTTTCCAGAGCGTCATGAAGTCCTCAGTATTCCGCTTCATGAACGCATAGTCCAGCATCGGATCCCAAGGCGTCTTTTCCTGCTGGCACGGATGCTCAAAGTTCTGTTCGGCATAGCCGACAAGGTCATAGCCTCCGCAGAAGCCCTTGCCCGAGCCTTCCACGATGATCGCATGCACTTCGGCATCAGCGTTAGCCCACTCCACCGCTGCGCCAATTTCCCGAGGCGTTTCGTCGCTGATCGCGTTGAGGCGCTCCGGCCGATTGAGGAGGAGGCGGGCGATTCGAGGATTGTTGAGATCTTTCTCGATCTGCAGAGTGGAGTAGATGGGCATCGCGGCGGCTCCTCAGGGTGGGCAAAGAGGTTGATGCTAAATGCTCGATGAGATCACTCCTTCGCTCTTGCGGTCAACGATCAACGCGAACGAGGCTGCTTGAGCCTTCGCCATATTGGTCAAACCATGAAGCGTTTTGCAGCGCACTCCTTTTCGCTACGCGCTCGCGATTTCCCCGGCCTGGCGGAATATGAACTGATTCAATCGCCGGTGGCCCGCACAGCGGCGTCATGAAAACCATGCTGCAGTTCAAGGTCGAACGGTGAGAACGCCAGTTGAGCAAACAGCGCGAAGATGACCTGTTTGCGCGGATCGATCCGAAAGTACGTGTTGTCGGCGCCACTCCAGCCGAACGTACCAGGCGAGCCCTGCCATGCTGTTTGATCGTCCGCTTTACGGATGGCGACGCCCAGCCCGAATGACTGACCGGGGAGAAATGGCAGCGGGACGCTATCGACCTCTGTCGTCCTCATCAGTTCTACGGACCGACGGCTGAGGACGCGCGTTCCGTCGAGTTCGCCGCCGTTGAGCAGCATCTGGAAAAAGCGCAGGTACTCCGCCGCCGTGCCGTAGAGGTTGCCACCCGCCGAGAGGAACCGTGGTGCCATCGAATCGAGCGGCGTTCGTACCAGTCCTTGACCCGGTTTCAGCGCGTACGGCGATACGACACGTGAGCGCTTCGCCTCGGGCACCGTGAAGAAAGTGTCTGTCATGCCGAGCGGGATGAATATCTGCTCATTCAATGCAACATCCAGCGGCTTGCCGGTGACCACCTCGATCACGCGGCCAAGAACGATAGTTGCCGGACCGTAGCGGAAGGCAGCGCCGGGTTGCATGTCAAGCGGTGATGCGGCGAGATGCGTCACCGATTGATCGAGCGTGAAGTTCTGGTTCGTTGGCAAGGTCTTGACGGC
>JBBRVM010000504.1:0-3097 GCA_038246865.1 Burkholderiales bacterium | reverse complement strand
GTCTTCGCCTCTGGAAATGGCAATCGGAGAATCAGCCCCTGTCGCCCGCTATTGCTTGCTGGCTCGGCGCGTTAGCTTTTGCAATCCACGCGTGGTTTGATTTTCCATCGCACATTCCCGGGCTGACGATCGTCGTGAGTCTCCTGTTTGGCGCGTCGATGAACAGCACTTTTGTCAAACATGCAGACAACCGCGCAACAACCCCGTCGAAGCGCCGTTCTTCTGAGCGGAAAATCGCGTCGCCGAGCCTCTAAACACTGTATCTCAAACCCGGCTACGAGCTGATGCGGCCTGCACCGCCCGCAACATCCCGCGAAAAATATCCACCTCTTCCCGCTCAAGCCGCGTTCGATTGAACAAGCGCTGCAAACGCGGGAAAAGCTTTCTCGGGTGGTCGGGCCTGAAAAAGCCGATCTCGGTGAGCGTGGCTCGCATGTGGTCGTACATGGCGTCGATTTCGGCCTGCGTTGCGAGCTGCAAATCCGACGCTTTGTATCCGCCCGTCAAGCCCTGCAAGGCCATTGACGCCACCCGGATCTCGTAGGCAAACACCTGCACCGCGCTACCCAGATTGAGCGACGAGTAGTCCGGGTTGGTCGGTACGTAGGCCAACGTTTGGCACAGCGCGACTTCGGCATTGGTCAGTCCGCTGGTTTCGCAGCCGAACACAATCGCGACGGTTCCCTGAGGGGTGATTGAGGCCAGTTGGGTTGCAGCGGTGCGCGCATCAGTGACTTCGCCCACAAAATCCCGCCCGCGCGCGGAACTACCGACGACGTAAACACAGTCAGCAATCGCCGCACTGAGGCTAGTGAAGACGCGCGCTGCGTCCAGCACATCAACCGCCCCCGTCGCCCGCACGGTCGCCACCTCGCTCGGGAACTCGCGCGGATTGACTAAACGCAGATCAGCGAGACCCATCGTCTTCATCGCGCGCGCCGCAGCTCCGATGTTACCGGGATGCGAGGTGTGCGAGAGAACCACCGCGATGTGTTCGAGCGGATTAAAATCATTTGATTCCGTCGGAGCGCCGCTAATATCGTTAGTGCTGTTCTGGCTCACACGCTCTTTCCCACAATTTAGAAGTCTCCCATGCATCCGATGTTGACCACGGCCGTTAAAGCCGCACGCGAAGCCGCCGAAATCATTCAGTTCGGTGCGCGAAATCTTGACCGCCTCACCATCGACAGCAAAGGTCCCGGCGACTTTGTGACCGAGATTGATCGCAATGCCGAAGCCGCGATTGTAGATACGCTGCTGGGTGCGTATCCCAATCACGGCATCATCGCCGAGGAAGGCACGGGCGCCACGCGCGGCAATCCGAAGAGCGACTTCATCTGGATCATCGACCCGCTCGATGGCACGACGAACTTTCTGCACGGCATGCCGACGTATTGCGTGTCCATCGCGCTGCAAGAAAAAGGCAAGCTCTCGCAAGGCGTGATTTACGACCCGAATCGCAATGACCTGTTCACCGCGTCACGTGGGGCAGGTGCCTATATGAATAACCGCCGTATGCGGGTTTCGAAAACGCTCAAGTTGCGCGATGCGTTGATCGGCACCGGCTTCCCGTTCCGCGATGGTGCGGCGTTTGACGACTACGTGACGCAGCTTAAAAACATGATGCCAAAGACGGCCGGTTTGCGCCGTCCGGGCTCGGCTGCGCTTGATCTGGCCTACGTTGCGGCGGGCTTCTACGACGGCTTCTGGGAGATGAAATTGAACCAGTGGGACATGGCAGCGGGCGCGCTGATGATTCTGGAAGCGGGTGGGCTCGTGACCGGTATTGATGGCGAAGACAGCTACATGGACTCGGGCTCCATCGTGGCCGGAACGCCGAAGATTTTTGCGGACATGCTGACGACGTTGCAGATGAAATAACGGTAAGGTCGTTGGGGATTCGCCTCATCTGATAAGCAAGGTACCTCCGCCTGAGAGTTGTCATCCTGAGCACGGCGAAGGATCAGTGTGCCTGCTAAACGCGCTCTACGACGCTCAATCCTTGCCACCTGATGTTTCGCTTCACTCAACATGACAATCCGTCCCGAAACGCAATTTTGCCAAGGCACTTTTCTTGTCCGATATCGACAAGTAGCGTTTTCGCCTCCTAGCCCCTATTCAGCTGCGGTTTCATAGAAAAGCTGACTCTCACAAAATGGCCCACACCCCCATGATGCTGCAATACCTGGCGCTCAAAGCTGAGCACCCGGACAAGCTCGTGCTCTACCGGATGGGAGATTTTTACGAGCTTTTCTTTGATGACGCTCGGCGCGCGGCGAAGCTCCTCGACATTACGCTGACCTCGCGCGGCGAATCGGACGGCGCGCCGATTCCGATGGCGGGTGTGCCGTTTCACTCGATTGACGGCTATCTGGCCCGTCTGGTGCGCGCGGGGATCACGGTGGCTATCGTGGAGCAGGTCGGCGTTCCCGGCCTCACTAAAGGGCCGGTAGAGCGCAAGGTGGCGCGTATCGTGACGCCGGGTACGGTGACCGACTCTACGCTGGTGGATCCGCGCAAGGAGACGATCCTCGCAGCCGTGACGCTGGACGATGCGCGGGCTGGGGTTGCGCTGATCAATGCGTCTTCGGGGACGCTCGTGTTGCGCGATATGCAACGCAGCGAGCTCGCGGTCTATCTGGCACGGAAAGACCCCGCCGAAATCGTGCATGCGGAAACAACGGCAGTCGCTTTGCGCGAGCTGCTGGGTGATGGCTTCATGCTGCGCGCACGGCCTGAATACGAATTCACGCCGACTCGCGCCAGTGATGAGCTAACGCAAGCGCTTGGGACGACAACGATTGCGCATCTCGATGTTGAACGCGTTCCGCTCGCGATAAAAGCAGTTGGTGCGGGGTTAGCCTTCGTCCGACTGGTCAACGGTGGTACGCGTTTGCCGGTGTCCACGGTGCACGTCGAGCGCGGCAGTGAATCACTGGAAATGGACGCCGCAACGCTACGCAATCTGGAGATCGCGCAGACGCTTTCTGGTGCCGCCGAGCCGACCTTGCTATCACTGCTCGACCGCTGCGAAACGGCAGCTGGGTCGCGCTTGTTGCGAGCGCTGTTGTGCGAGCCGCCACGCGACCAGGCGCTC
>JBBRVM010000503.1:0-3099 GCA_038246865.1 Burkholderiales bacterium | reverse complement strand
GCCGCGCGTCAGGCAGGCAATACCCGCGACCCAGTCGGTAATCGCAAGAATTTCGGCGGCGGTAGACGGAGCACCGATATCTCGACTTTGACGTCCTATAGACATGAGCCATTCCGCAGCTTTGGGAACATTCGCCGGTGCCGCGCTCCACGCCGCTATCGCAATATCTTTCAGCGCCCAGGCCAGCGCGAGTCGCGTGTCGCCGGTCAGCCCTTCCGGCAGAGAGGCGTCGCCATCTATGAGTTCTGTGGCCAATGTTTTGGCCCACTCGGCATGAATTTCCAGCCCTGACATGTGCGGTTTGCGAGGCTTGAGCCTATCAACATAACTGCGTCAGGTTAACTCAAACGATGTTTAGCTTTCCTGGATTGGCACAAGCGTGTTCACTTCGTGATGAACGGTGCGTAACTGCGAGTGCCTGACAAAAGCCGCACTGTCGCTGGCTAGCTGATGAAGAGTGGCATGACGGGCGACGTCGCGCCCAGGCGTCCATGGCGTCTAAAACGTGCGCTCACCCACATCAATCTGTGGCAGCTCGACAGCGTCGCCTGCGAACTTCAGAGTCATCCAGTAAGTGCCGGCGCGGATGTTGTCGAGGCGGAAGGCTCCGAGTTCGTCGAGTGGGGTTGTAAGCATTGATCGCGCCGCGTACTCGCTCGCGGTATCAATCGCCAGTTCCACACAACCGGGTTCGTCGGGACCGAGGATTTGCCCAGCCAGAACATAACTTTCGGCGGACGAGACGATACGCAGATCAATGTCACGACCGTGCGCGCTGAACAGCAGGTGCCGCGTTTGCGACGGCATCGACCGCAGCCCGAGAGCGGCAGGGGAGGCCGTCCAGCTGTCGAAGGTCAAAACCGCACGGATTTTGTTGAGCAATCCGGGGGCTGCGGTCTTAGATGCGACCGCAGGCTGCGCGGCTTGCCAGAGACCAAGCGCGGACTTGACCAGCGCTGGGGGCGCATCGGGCAGAGCGGCAGCACCATTAACGAGGGCTGCCAGTTCATCATCGCTCAGGGATTCAATCGGCTTCATGGTCTTATCGAGAGGTTGGGGTGCCTGCGGTACAGAGTCGTTGGCCTGCGACAAAATACATTCCGGATTGAAGAATGCATTGTGAACTCAATGAACTCACTCCACCAGCTTGCGCAGTTTGCCGAGACAGCGCGCGCGCGTGGGGCCAATGCTGCCGACCGGCATGTCGAGCCGTGCCGCGATGTCGTCGTAGGCGACGGGCTCATCGGAGTCGCCATAGAGCATCGTGAGCAGGTCGCGGCATCGCGCATCGAGGCGATCAAGCCCCTGGCGCACCTGATTTTGCGATTGCAGCGCTTCAAGCGCGTCCTCCGGAAGCAGCGCATCGTCCGCAACGTCCCATTCGGCAGCGACGGCATCAGCGTCATCGTCGCGTGTCATCGAGACGGTGCGCGGGCCGCGTGAACGCTGCAGTAGCGCTTCGCGCTTGGCCGTGGTCACAATCCACGCCTGCAGTCTGTCCTGCTGGGTGAGTCGAGGCAAGTGCTCCAGCAGCCGCATAAAAACGGTCTGGAAGACGTCAGCCGCCATGTGTTCGTCCAGCCCCATCCGGCGGACGATGGCATAAACGAGTCTTTGATAGCGCCCGACCAGAAGCTCCCACGCCGAACCGTCGCCCCGATTGCAACGTGCAGCAATCGCGGCGTCGCTCTCGCGTTCAATATCCTGTTCAGTTTCGGTCATTTGACGTAAAGCATAGCGGCGTCGCTGAAACTCAAAGACGGCGTCGCATCAACGGGACACGCGCCGCCTTTGCTCCTGTTGTCCAGCGCGTGCGCAAAATATGGCCACCAAAGGTGGATTGATGAGCTGGATCGACTTTGACCAAAATTCGCAGCTAGCCCCTAATCAGGCGTGCTTTCAGCGAAAAGCTGTCGCTGCATATATTTAGCTGCGTTGCCCGAAAAAACCGAGCAGCTGACTATGGGGTAACCTTACCCGCCAGTTCCGGAACCAGCGTTTTCACCGGCTTGCCCGCGAAATGCAGCACGAGATTTTCGACACAGAGATCAGCCATTGCCTGTCGCGTTTCATGCGTTGCGCTCGCCACGTGTGGCAACAAAACCACGTTCGGGCGATTGAATAAAGCTTCTGGCACTTTTGGCTCATCATCGAACACATCAAGGCCGGCACCCGCGATGCCGCCGCTCTCAATCGCCGCGACCAGCGCCACTTCATCGACCACGGAGCCGCGCGCGACGTTGATGAAAAAGCCGGTCGGGCCAAGCGCTTCGAGCACTTCCGCGTTCACCA
This sequence comes from Burkholderiales bacterium, assembly GCA_038246865.1. Taxonomy (GTDB): domain Bacteria; phylum Pseudomonadota; class Gammaproteobacteria; order Burkholderiales; family Casimicrobiaceae; genus Casimicrobium. Next base: position 807 of record JBBRVM010000503.1, on the reverse strand, counting down.
TGTGTCTGGTCGCCGCGCCGCCCGGCGTAATCGCGATCAGCACGTCAACGTCGCAGGCCATCTCGGCCAGATTGCCGTAATAGGTGTACGGCACGTCCTGCTTGTTGCGTCCGAAATAGGCGACGGTCATCTTGTGGGCGCGCAGCCGATCCGCGATTTCTTTGCCGATACGGCCGAGCCCGATGATGCCAACGGTTTTGTTCCACAGCGAATGCTGGAGCGGATACTGGCCCTTGAGCCAGCTGCCAGCTTCAACGAATTTTTGCGCGTCGACGAACTGGCGGCAGGTCATGAGCGTAAGCGCGACGGCCGTATCCGCGACTTCATCATTCAGCACTTCCGGCGTGTTGGTGACTTTCACGTTGGCATCGGCACACGCAGTGAGTGGCATGCCGTCATAGCCGACACCCATCACGCTGATGACTTCCAGATGCGGTAAATTAGCGAGCTGATCGGGCGCCAACTGCGATCCGCCGAACGCGACCATGCCGCGCGTGGTCGGTGCGATCCTGGCAATCAGAGCGCGGCGCGCTTCGGTGTCGGCTGCGCCATGCAGATCATGCACCGTGAAATTCTCATGCAATGGTTTGGCCAGGAATCCGGGCAGCGGGGCGATGGCGACGATTTCGGGTTTGGACATGTTGTTCTCAATGTGACTTGTGACTTCTTGCGGCTGTGGGAGCGGGGGTTTGGGGGGCGATTGGGGGTTGGGGGCAGCCGGGGGCAACACACCCCCCCCCCCGGGGCCCCCCGGGGTGGCATATGGGGGGTTTTACCCCCGCGCCCCCCCGGGGGGCCCACCCCGGT
>JBBRVM010000502.1:0-3101 GCA_038246865.1 Burkholderiales bacterium | reverse complement strand
TGGTTCTGCGTCTGCTCCGGCGCCGGCTCCGCAGGCTTCCCGAACGTCTGGAGGCGCATGTCGCGCAGTTATCGGTGCCGGCCCTGGAGGAACTGGGCGAAGCCCTACTGGACTTTACCGATATTGCCGATCTAGAAACGTGGCTCGAAGCGCATTAGGATAGCCCCCAACCCCTCCCCCGCGGGGAGGGAGGGGAACAGGGAGCGCCAACTCAATCGCCGTGTCCGTGCCATCATATTTCAGCGCGAGCGTTCTAGCGACACGAACTTTGTCTGCATCAAGCCCCTGCGCCTCAACATTGGCACGAGCCTGTTGGCTAAGCGCTTCAAATTCAACACCCAGCGAACCAAGCAGTTCGTCGCTCAAAGTCTTCTCCACCGCCGCCTGCTTGAGCGTGCGCACATCGGCCAGGCCCATGCCGTACGCCGACAACACCCCCGCAAACGGATGGATGTAGACGCGCTGCATGCCCAGCGCATCGGCCACCATGCACGCATGCTGCCCGCCCGCGCCGCCGAAGCAGGTGAGCGTGTATTCGGTGACGTCATAGCCGCGCTGCACGCTGATGTGTTTGATCGCATTGGCCATGTTCTCAACCGCGATGCGCAGGAAGCCAGCGGCGATTTCTTCTGGCGATTTCTTCTGGCCTGTGTCGCGTTCAATTTGCAACGCCATCGCTTCAAATTTGTCGCTAACGGCGCGGGTGTCAAGCGGTTGATCGCCATTCGGTCCGAACACCGGCGGGAACAATTCAGGTCGCAACTTGCCGACCATCACGTTGCAGTCCGTCACCGTGAGCGGGCCCCCGCGACGATACGCCGCCGGACCGGGATTCGCGCCTGCGCTCTCAGGGCCAACTCGGAATTTGCTGCCGTCGAACGTGCAGATCGAGCCACCGCCGGCGGCGACCGTATGAATCTGCATGATCGGCGCACGCAGGCGCACGCCGGCGACTTCAGTCTCAAAAGCGCGTTCGTACTCGCCCGCGAAGTGCGTCACGTCGGTTGACGTGCCACCCATGTCGAAGCCGATCATTTTGTCGAAGCCTGCGAGTTGCGTGACCGCAGCTGCGCCGACGATGCCGCCTGCTGGTCCAGACAATATCGCGTCCTTACCCTGAAATTTGTGGGCGTCGGTCAGTCCTCCTGAGCTTTGCATGAACTGCAAACGCACATTACCGAGCGATGATTGCACCTGCTCGACATAGCGACGAAGAATCGGCGAGAGATATGCATCCACCACCGCTGTATCACCGCGCGAAACAAACTTCATGAGTGGTGAAACTTCATGCGACACGCTGATCTGCGTGAATCCAATCTCGCTCGCAATACGCTTCAAAGCCGCTTCGTGTTGCGTGAAGCGATAGCCGTGCATCAGGCAAACGGCGACCGAGCGGTAACCTTTTGCGAACGCGGTTTGCAGGTCTATTTTGGCTTTCGCCTCGTCAAGCGGAAGCACCACATCACCATGCGCACCGATGCGCTCATCCACTTCAACCACGGCTTCGTAGAGCAACTCAGGCAACTCAATCTTACGCACGAAAAGCTTCGGGCGCGCTTGATACGCGATTCGCAATTGATCACGGAAGCCACGTGTCACGACCAGCAAAGTGCGCTCACCTTTGCGCTCAAGCAGCGCGTTGGTGGCAACTGTCGTGCCCATCTTCACCGCTTCAATTAGCTCAGAGGGGATCGGATCGCCTGCTTTGACACCGAGTAACTCACGAATGCCGTGCACCGCAGCGTCCTTGTAGCGTTCCGGATTTTCGGACAGCAGTTTAAGCGTTACCAACGCGCCGTCAGGCTGTTTCGCGACGATGTCGGTGAATGTGCCGCCGCGATCAATCCAGAATTGCCACTGAGCTGATCGTGCAGTGAGTAGTTCCGTCATAGTGTCAAACATAGGAAAAAATACGACCAGCCCGCGCTACATCTTAGTGGGCAACCAGATCGCGATTTCGGGAACAAAGTAAAGCAACAGCACGGCGGCACACATGAGCAAAAACATCGGTAGCGCGACCCGAGCAATGTAGGTAAGTTCGCGCTTGGTCATTCCTTGGAGCACGAATAGATTGAAGCCCACGGGCGGCGTGATCTGCGCCATTTCCACCACCAGTGTGACGAAAATTCCGAACCAGATGAGATCAATGCCGGCACCGGTCACTGTCGGCAAAATCACGCCCATTGTGAGCACAACCATCGAGATACCGTCGAGGAAACAGCCGAGCAAAATGTAGAACGCGGCGAGCGCCACGATGAGCATGAACCGCGATAGTCCGAGTCCGTTGATGAACTCAGCTAAGGCGCGCGGCAATCCGAGGTAGCCCATCGCCAGCGTCAGGAACGCGGCCCCTGTCAGAATCAGAGCAATCATGCAGTAGAGCCGCGTAGCACCCAGCAGACTTTCCTTGAAAGATTGCCAGTTGAGTGAGCCTTGCAAAAGCGACAGGATCAACGAACCGATCACGCCGACGCCAGCTGCCTCCGTAGCGGTCGCGATGCCCGAATAAATCGAGCCCAACACTGCCATGATCAGCAGCACCACAGGAATCAGGTGGCGCGACTCGTGCAGCTTTTGCATGAAGGTGTATCGCGCTGTCGCTGCCGGAATTTTGTCCGGATTCATCAACGCCCAGACAACAATGTAGCCAGAAAAAAGCGTCGCCAGCATGATGCCCGGAAAGATGCCGGCAATGAACAATTTGGAGATTGAAACGTCGGCGGCAACCCCATAGAAGATCATGATGATCGAGGGCGGACTGAGCAGACCCAGTGTGCCAGCTCCCGCGAGCGTACCAATCACCTGATCATCCGGATACCCGCGCTTTTTAAGTTCGGGCAGCGTCATCTTGCCAATCGTCGCACAGGTCGCCGCGGATGAGCCCGACACGGCGGCGAAGATCGCGCAACCGATCACATTGGTGTGCAGCAGGCGGCCAGGAAGGCGTTCAACCCACGGCGCCAGGCCCTTGAACATGTCTTGCGACAGTCGTGTGCGAAAGAGTATCTCGCCCATCCAGACGAAGAGCGGCAAGGCAGTCAAAGTCCAACTACTGGCCGAGCCCCAGATGGTGACCGCCATCGCGTCGCCCGCGGGGCGGG
>JBBRVM010000501.1:0-3104 GCA_038246865.1 Burkholderiales bacterium | reverse complement strand
GAGGTGATGTTCGAGCGCGATTTCGGCGGCGTTTTCGATTTGTTCGTTGCTGGCACCGAGCGCTGCGGCGAGGCCCGCGGCGGCCATCGCCGCAGCGGAGCCGACTTCGCCCTGACAGCCGACCTCAGCGCCTGAAATCGACGCATTCATTTTGCAAAGTGCGCCCACGGCCGACGCAACCAGCAAGAATTCATGCTGGCCCGCTCGGTCAACGTTGCAAAAATCTTGCGCGTAGCGCAGCACGGCGGGCACCACGCCCGCGGCTCCATTTGTAGGAGCCGTGACGACACGACCGCCCGCCGCGTTTTCTTCGTTCACGGCAATCGCATAAGCGCTCACCCAGTCGAGCACTTTGTGGGGCGCGATGCCGCGTTGTCCGCGCTCCACCAACAGCTGATAGTGGATGTCGGGTGCGCGTCGCTTGACGTTCAGGCCGCCGGGCAATTGCCCGCGTGTGTGCAGGCCCTTGTCGATGCAATCAAAGAAGGTCTTTGTGATTCGATCAAGAAATTCGCGAGTAGCTACTTCGCCGCGCAGGTGGTATTCGTTGGCGCGCAGCAGTTCACTCATCGGTAACTTCGCTTCGCTCGACCGCGCAAGCAGCTCCACCATATGCGAGAACGGATGCGGCACCGAGACTTCGCCGCCGCGCGGGCTGCCGACAAACGCTTCGTCCTCGTCGATGATGAAACCGCCGCCGAGGGAATAGAGCGTGCGTTTGGCGATGGGCTCACTCAGGCTGTCTGAATACGCGCGAAAAGTCATTGCATTCGAGTGCAGCGGCAACACATCTTTCAGGTTGTAGCGAATGTCGAGCATCGGCTGAAAGCGAATCGCGCGTTCGCCTAAAAGCTTGATCGACTCGCTCCTGCTAATCGCCGCAATCATCTGCGGGATCGCCACCGTGTCGACAACATCAGGCAGCTCGCCGCTAAACCCCAATTGCAGCGCAATGTCGGTGCCGTGACCCTGGCCGGTGTGCGCGAGAGAGCCGAACAATTCGACGCGAACTCGCGTGACTTTCGCGAGCACACCTTCAGGCAATTCGATCAGGAAACGCCGCGCTGCCCGCATCGGCCCGACTGTGTGCGACGACGACGGACCGATGCCGATCTTGAAGAGATCTGTCAGCGAGATGTACATGGATTTCCGATCTAGACCAGGGTCACGCGCGCAAACTTGCGCTTCCCTGCTTGTACAACGTAAGTCTTGCTTTTGGCTAACTTCGTCGCTTTATCTTCAACTGTTTCGCCATCAACTTTTAACCCACGCCCGTCGATCAAACGACCCGCATCGCTCGTGCTTGCCGTCAAATCCGCCTGCTTGGCAATCTGCGTGAGCAGCATCGAATCTTCGGCGCAATGAATAGTCACTTCCGGCATGCTCTCGGGCGCTGCGCCCGTTTTTCTTGCCTCGAACGCTGCGAGCGCAGCATCGGCGTCGGCTTGCGTGTGAAAACGCGCTGCGATCTCGAGTGCGAGCGCAACTTTAGCGTCGCGCGGATTCATTTCTTTCGCGGTGCATTTTGCTTTCATTGCCGCAACGTCAGCCATCGGTTTGAACGACAGCAGCTCGTAATACGTCCACATCGACTCATCCGAGATTGACATCACTTTGCCGAAAATCTCAGACGCCGGATCGGTCAGGCTGATGTAGTTGTCTTTCGACTTGCTCATCTTCTCGACGCCGTCGAGCCCGACCAACAGCGGCATGGTCAGGATGCATTGCTGCTCCTGTCCGTACTGTGATTGCAGCGTGCGACCCATGAGCAGATTGAACTTTTGATCGGTGCCACCGAGCTCGATGTCAGCGTTCAGCGCGACCGAGTCGTAGCCCTGCATCAGCGGGTACAGAAACTCGTGAATCGCAATCGGTACGCCCTTCTTGAAGCGTTGCGTGAAGTCCTCGCGCTCCATCATCCGCGCCACCGTGTAGCGCGACGCCAGCTTGATCATGCCAGCCGCGCCGAGCGGATCGCTCCACTCGCTGTTGTAGCGAATCTCGGTCTTCTCGGGGTCGAGCACCTTGCTGGCCTGCGCGTGATAGGTCTTCGCGTTCTCGATGATCTGCTCCCGATCCAGCGGCGGGCGGGTATCGTTTCGACCCGACGGATCACCGATCAGCGAAGTGAAATCGCCAACGAGGAAGATCACGGTGTGGCCCAGGTCCTGAAACTGCCGCAGCTTGTTGAGCACAACCGAATGCCCGATGTGCAGGTCAGGTCGCGTGGGATCAAGGCCAAGCTTTGCGCGCAGCGGCTTGCCCGTCGCGATGCTCTTTTCGATCTTTTTGAGCATTTCGGATTCGACGAGCAGTTCGTCGACACCGCGTTTCATGATTTCAAGTTGTTCCTGGGGGGAGAGTGCCATAGCGATAGTCTTGTACGATTCACTCTGATTTTCTCATCACTGAATGCGTGGGCGCTGCAATGCTGCTAAATGATCGCTACATCGGCCTGATGTCGGGCACCAGCGTGGACGGTGTTGACGCCGTTTTGGCGGATTTTGCTGAGGGTAAAGTCACGACTCTGGGTCATGTGCATTTGCCATTTGCGCCTGCGCTGCGTGAGACTTTGCAAGGGCTGATGCAGAGTGGTGCCGACGAGATTGAGCGGGCGGGCGATGCTTCGGTCGCGTTAGCCAAATCTTATGCGGAGGCGGTTGCCGCATTGCTCGTAAAGACAGGGATGAAAGCCGGGCAGGTGGCTGCGATTGGCGCACACGGGCAAACGATACGCCATCGCCCAGAACGCGGTTTCACTACGCAGTTGAACGCGCCGGCGCACCTGACAGAACTGACAGGTATTTCGGTGGTCGCTGATTTTCGGTCGCGTGATGTGGCAGCAGGCGGGCAGGGCGCGCCGCTGGTTCCGGCTTTTCATGCGGCAGTGTTTAGCGGCGCTGCGCCACGCGCTGTGGTGAATATTGGTGGGATTGCGAACGTGACTATGCTGCCAACGCGAGAAGATAGCGAGCCGGTGCGAGGATTTGACACGGGGCCGGGCAACACGCTCATGGATGCATGGTGTGAACGGCATACGGGCAAGGCGTTTGATGACGACGGAGCGTGGGGCGCTACCGGGCGGATTGAAGAGCGACTGCTTG
>JBBRVM010000500.1:0-3124 GCA_038246865.1 Burkholderiales bacterium | reverse complement strand
GTCCCCGTGTATTCGCCCCCGAGATGTGGAGTGAAAACGTCGATGAAGCGGTCCGTTGTTTGAGCGCAGCGAGTTTCGGACCGCGCGACGTTTTCACTTCACATCTCGGATCAGGGCGAATTTCGGGGTCGCCTTTTCTTTGGTGACTTTCTTTTGGCGAAGCAAAAGAAAGTTACTGCCGCGCGGCATGAGCGCAATCGTCGATTCGCTTCCAAATTCCGGTTTGCAGACGCCAGCTTTACCCTTTCCCCTCAAGGGCGAGGCGACTACTTCGGCATCGTGCGCGTGACAAAGCGTACATTGGGCTATTGTTAAGTGATGCTGTCAACCTTTTTCGTCCAAACCCTCAACGGTTTGGCATCCGCCTCGTCACTGTTCCTCGTTGCCGTCGGTCTCTCGCTGATCTTCGGCGTCACGCGCATCGTGAACTTTGCGCATGGTTCGCTCTACATGTTGGGCGTGTACGTGGCCTACACGGTGGCGACAACTCTGGGCGGTGCGCTGGGCTTCTGGGGCGGCGTGCTCGTGGCGGGTTTGGTGGTGGCCGCGGTGGGGTTGCTCGCGGAGTTTCTGATTCTTCGCCGCATTTATAACGCGCCCGAACTGCTTCAACTGATCGCTACGTTCGCTCTCGTGCTCATCATCAAGGATGCAGCGCTCGCCATCTGGGGGCCGGAAGACTTGCTGGGGCCGCGCGCACCGGGGTTCACGGGGGCAATTGACATTTTTGGCAAGGCGTTTCCGACTTACGATTTGCTATTGATTGTGCTCGGCATGGTGATGTTGTTTGCGCTCAACGCATTGCTCAAGAAAACGCGATTCGGTTTGCTGCTCCGTGCGGCGACGCAGGATCGCGAAATGACCGATGCGCTCGGTGTGAATCAAAAGCTTCTGTTCACGGCAGTGTTCGCGCTGGGCAGCTTTCTGGCAGGGCTGGGCGGCGCGTTGCAGTTGCCGCGTGAGCCGGCGAATCTGGCGATGGATTTGACGATCATTGCGGACGTATTCGTCGTTGTCGTCGTTGGCGGGCTAGGCAGTTTGCCTGGCGCATTCGTGGCGGCGATCATCATTTCGTTGGTCAAGGCTTACTGTATTGGCCTTGGCGAAGTCACGCTGTTTGGCGTTGAATTCGCGTTCAGTAAATTGACGCTGGTCGCGGAATTTATTGTCATGGCGTTGGTGCTAGTGGTCAAACCGAATGGCTTGTTTGGCAAGCCACTGACGCATGCGCGGTCTGCCGCGCTGGTCGGCCCGGTGGTGCGTCCACCGGGGCGCGTTGCTTTGATCGCGACGGTTGCCTGTGCGCTTGCATTAGCGTTGCTGCCCATGTTCGTCGGTGAATACACGCTGGTGTTGGCCATTGACATGATGGTGTTCGCGCTTTTTGCCGCGAGCCTCGGCCTTATTATCGGTCCGGGTGGCATGGGCTCGTTCGGGCACGCCGCGTACTTCGGATTGGGCGCTTACGGCGCGGCGCTGGCGGTGAAATTGGGCCTGGGATTTGTTGTCGCGATGGGTTGCGGCATCACGCTCGCAGGCGGCGCAGCGCTGTTGTTCGGATGGTTCAGCGTGCGCTTGTCTGGCACCTACATGGCGATGCTGACGCTCGCGTTTGCACAGATCACCTGGTCGGTTGTGTTTCAGTGGGACGCGGTGACGGGGGGCAGCAACGGGCTGGTTGGAATCTGGCCACCAGAGTGGTTATCTGATCGTATTAATTTTTACTGGATGGTGTTTGCCGTGTGTGGCGTAGGCCTCGTTTTTTGCAGTTGGCTCGTGCACACGCCGCTCGGGTACAGCGTGCGTGCCGCGCGTGACGCGTCGGTGAAAGCCCGTGCAATTGGGCTCTCGCCTGTGCGTTTGCAGTGGGCAGTGTTTACGATTGCGGGCGCGTTGGCGGGCGTTGCTGGCGCGTTGTATGTTTTCTCGAAGGGCAGCGTTTCGCCAGAGGTGCTCGCGATTCCGCGCTCGGTGGATGCGCTCGTGATGGTGCTGCTGGGCGGCATCAATACGCTCGTCGGACCTATCTTTGGTGCGGTTGCCTTTACGTGGTTGCAGGACACGCTAGCCCGCAATACCGAGTATTGGCGAGCGGCGTTGGGGCTCACGATTTTGGGGTTGGTACTTTTGTTTCCACGCGGGATTGTGGGGACGATTGGCCCACGCATTGAAGCGTTGTCGGCGCGGGGGAGCGCGCGATGAGAGTGGCGCTCGAAGTTAGTGGCCTCAAGAAATCCTTCGGTGGCGTTGCCGCCGTCAAGAGCGTTGATTTCTCCGTCAGTGCGGGCGAGGCGGTTGCTCTAATCGGGCCGAACGGCGCCGGCAAAACGACGAGCTTCAATCTGATCAACGGGCAGCTCCGACCTGATGCTGGGCGCGTGAGTTTGAATGGTGTGGACATCACCGGAAAGTCGCCGGAAGCTTTATTTCGGATGGGCGTCGCGCGCACGTTTCAGATTACGGCGACGTTTGGTTCGATGACGGCTCGCGAAAACGTGCAGATGGCGCTGATGAGTCAGCATCGTTCTGCACGTTCAATCTTGACCAGTGCGCACGGAGCGTTTCAGTCGCAAGCGTCCTCACTCCTCACGAGCGTCGGACTTGCAGAACAAGCGAGTCGCGCAGCTTCGGAGCTGGCGTATGGCGATCTGAAACGCCTCGAACTTGCGATGGCGTTTGCCAACGAACCACGCGTGTTGCTGATGGATGAGCCAACAGCAGGCATGGCGCCCGCCGAGCGCGAAGCGTTGATGCAGCTCGCGATTGCCGCGTGTCGGGAGCGGCACGTTGCGCTCCTCTTTACGGAGCACGACATGGATGTGGTCTTCGCCTTCGCTGACCGCGTGATCGTGATGAACCGCGGGCGCATCATTGCGTCAGGCACGCCGGACGAAGTGCGCGTGAACGAAGAGGTGCGTGCGGTTTATCTGGGTGGTGTGGTCGCGCCGAGAGCGAAATCGCATGCTTGAAGTCCGCAATCTCAACGCGCACTACGGTCGCGCACAACTGCTGTTCGACGTGAGCTTCACCGCCAATGCGGGTGAAGTGCTGGTGCTCGTCGGTCGCAACGGCGCGGGCAAATCAACCACGATGAAAGCGGTGATGGGACTTATCGCGGACGTGT
>JBBRVM010000499.1:0-3133 GCA_038246865.1 Burkholderiales bacterium | reverse complement strand
GGTACTACTACGGATTCGCCAACGAAGGGATGTGGCCTCTTTGTCACGTAGCGCACGTCCGTCCGGTGTTCAGAGAGTCGGACTGGGAAGCCTACCAGCTAATCAATCAGCGATTTGCTGATGCAGTCGTAGCTGAGGCCAGAACCGACGACCCGGTGGTGCTCGTACAGGACTATCACTTCGCGTTGCTGCCAGCGATGATTCGCGAACGGATGCCGAAGGCAACGATATTGACGTTCTGGCACATCCCCTGGCCTAATCCCGAGTCGTTCGGAATTTGCCCGTGGCGCCGAGAAATTCTTCAGGGCATGCTGGGTAGCACCATCATCGGATTTCATACCCGATTTCATTGCAAGAACTTTATCGAGACCGTAGATCGCTATCTCGAAGCGAGGATTGAGCATGAGCACTCCGCGATCTCCTTTAACGATAAGACGACATTGGTCGAGAGTTATCCGATCTCCATTGAATGGCCGAGTGAGGTCACCAGCAGCCAATGGCATTCGGTGGCGCAATGTCGTCGCCGAGTGACCGAGCGGCTGGGGTTACCCGCGGACGTCTGCCTGGCCGTTGGCGTTGATCGATTTGATTACACGAAGGGTATTCTCGAGCGATTGAACGCAGTTGAGCGACTGCTTGAGAAGTGGCCGCGCTGGATTGGGCGGTTCGTTTTTCTGCAGGTCGCGGCACCCACGCGTGGCGCGCTGGATGAATATCGTACGTTTCAGGAAAGAATCCAACACGTCACAAAACGCATCAATGAGCGCTTCGGTCGCGACGGCTATCAACCGGTTTATCTCTTCGCGCAGCACCACGAACATGACGCCATTACAGAGATCTTCCGGGCCGCTGACATTTGCGTCGTGACGAGCCTTCATGACGGCATGAACCTTGTTTGCAAAGAGTTTGTTGCCGCCCGAGACGACCTGCAGGGTGTGCTGGTGCTGAGTCGATTTGCAGGGGCTGCGCGTGAAATGGCGGAAGCGCTGATAGTCAATCCCTATCACGTGGAGGAAACGGCCGACGCTTTGAATCGTGCCGCAACGATGCCAGCGGCTGAGCAAAAGGAACGTATGGCCAGCCTGCGCAGCACGATCAGGGAATTCAACGTCTTTCGCTGGGCCGGACGAATGCTCGCCGATGCGGGTCGCTGGCGATCGCGCGAGCGAATCGAGGCGCGCGTTCGCCGCCACCGCGACGCCTGATGCGGCACGTGTTTTCGCCTGATGGTCAGGCAGCGATGATCGAATTGCTGTCTCGCAAGCCACTACTGGCTTTCGACTTCGACGGCACGCTGGCACCCATCGTCGCGCTACCGGATCACGCCAGGTTGTCGTTTGCCGTCGCCGGCCGCCTTCGCTTGTTGGCGGAACATCTGCCGATTGCCATCGTAACGGGTAGAGCCACCGACGATGTCAAACAACGGTTACATTTTCATCCGCACTATGTAGTTGGCAATCATGGCGCTGAAGACGAGTTCGATCTGGGTGGCGCAGGTCTTCGCATGTCGGCGCTCGACGCATTGCGATTGGATTTGCAGGCGCGAGCGGCGGATCTGGTCGCTGCTGGCGTTGCGGTCGAGGACAAGGGGCAATCCATCGCGCTCCACTATCGGCTATCGCGTCGACGCGACGATGCCAAGGCGTTGATCCACGAAATCCTCGCCGCATTTGGCGGTACGTTGCACGTCTTCGCTGGCAAGATGGTGGTGAACGTCGTTGCCCCAGGAGCACCGGACAAAGCATCGGCGGTTCGACGCCTGCTGGCTCGAAGCGAGAGCAACTGCGCTCTCTTTGCGGGCGACGATGTTAATGACGAACCCGTGTTCGAAGCTGCTGAACCGGACTGGCTGACCGTACGCGTAGGTCGCGACTGTCCGAATTCGCGGGCACGCTATTTTCTGGAAGGGCCGCATGAAATGGCGATGCTGCTTGAGTATCTGCTGGTACATCTGGGAGTGATCCGCAACAGCCCAGTTTCTCGGCCCGCAGCGCTATGATCGACAGATGCCCACAGTGAATCGTGCTCGAGCCAAACCCAAGGTGTCCCTGCCTGACGTTCCGGTAACGGCCAGGCATCAGGAACCGGCAGCGCAGGTGTTGCGCCGATTCCGCGTCGTGTTTAACGCGGTCAAGACCCATTTCCAGCAGATTGAAAAGCGGGCGGGGATCGGTGGCGCGCAGATCTGGGCGCTTAGCCTGATCGATGCAAATCCTGGCCTCGGCGTCAACCACCTCGCGCGCTCAATGGATGTGCATCAGACGACCGCTAGCAATCTTGTGAAATCGCTGGTTTCGAGTGCGCTGGTGGTCGCCGAAAAGAACAGCCCTGATCGCCGTGCTGTGCAACTACATGTCACGTTCCACGGGCAACGCGTACTGAAGAAAGCACCCGGTCCGTTCTCCGGCGTGCTGCCCGAAGCGCTCGCGCGACTTGACGTTGACACCCTCGCACGACTCGACCGGGATCTCGCTCTGTTGATCGCGGAGCTGGCGGCCGACGAGCGCGCAGCGGGGATTCCGCTGTCGCAAATGTAGTGTTGAAGCCGATTCGCAGTCAGCTGGCCCGTTTGCCCGAAAGCTGGAAAGCACTTGCCCGCAAGTTAGTAGCTGGAGACCCGTGGTTTGATCGCATTGTCATCCTCACTTTTGCCGCCATCACGGGCTTGATTGCTGTCGCATTTACCTACGGCGCAGAGGCCGCCAGCCACGCGTTCAAACAGTTGACGAGCAGCGCCAGATACGCGCCCTTCATCGCGCTCATCTGGACACCAGCGTTGACCGTTCTGGTGCTTGTGTGGACACGACGGTTTGCGTCTGGTGCAGTGGGCTCAGGCATCCCGCAAGTAGTGCGGGCGCTGGGGGACGATTTGTCGACGCAGCAGGTTTCGTGGCTGGTATCGCTGCGTCTGTCGTTGCACAAGATGGCGCTGGTTGCGGGAGGTCTGCTTGCAGGGCTCTCCATCGGGCGTGAGGGACCGATGGTTCAGATCGGCGCGGGTGTGATGAGTCATGCCAAACGCTGGCTTTCCACGCGAACCGAGATTGATTCGCATGACTTGATGGTTGCGGGCGCCGCGGCGGGCATTGCGGCAGCGTTCAACACGCCGCTCGGTGGCGTGATATTTGCCATC
>JBBRVM010000498.1:0-3136 GCA_038246865.1 Burkholderiales bacterium | reverse complement strand
TGACAGAGAACGGGCGCGACACATCATGGACCCGTTCGACAATGCGATGACCTTTGTCGGCAAACTCTTTGAAGGCAGCGTAGCCGACGGTGCGCGAAAGGGGCAACGCTTTAACCCGAATCAGGCGGACTACGACAAGCACTGGTTTGCGGGCCCCGACCTCGGCGGCTTTGCAGTGCCGCAATGCGTGAGCTGGCCGGTCGAGTTCATCCTCAAACGTCGGCGGGCGATAGGCGGCACGCCGCGCATCACTGTCGCGGGCTATAGCCGGGGCGCGTACGCGGCGCTTCGCGCCTGTCAGGCACTTGGCAAGGCGGGCGTCGCGGTGGACACGCTCATCCTGATCGATTGCGTGAAGGTCACCATCGGCGACACCGAAGCGGCGGTGGGCCAGATCATCGACAAGTACGACGACAGCTTTGATACCGATGCCGAGACCAAACGACAGGGGCCGCAGATTGTTCGCTCCCGCGGCGAGCCCTACGATATGCGTCGGCAGTCCGTCGCCAGCAACTATGGCGCACGAATGGAAGCGGAGATATACCGGCCGAACAAAGCCGCTCGTGATCATGGCTCATGGAACATGATCGATTCGCCCGGCAGTTTCGTCGTACCCGGCAACGTTAGGTGTGCAATCAGCATGCAGCGCGACCCTGGCGTCATGTCGCGTGACTGGACGATGGGCGTTTCGCCGGTCGAGTCCAGCGGCGGCACCACGCTGGTCAGAAAATATTTCTTCCTGACCCACTCCGGCATGGGCGGCATGCCGTTCCGCGGCGACCTGCCTTCGGTGGAAACGACGGCCGAGCGCGAATGGAAAGCCTGTCGTCTCGCCGCGCAATGGCTCAAATCGCACGCAATGGCGACCGGTGCGTTCAATTACTTCAAGCACCCGACGCTCGACGCCGAATCGCCGCCCGCTTGGTGGCTGTCAGACGCCTGCATCAAGGGTCAACTTTCGCTTTACAACAGCCAATACAAATTGTCCCTGCCGACCGTTGAAACGCCTGCAGGAGCGAAGCAACGCTAGAGGTCGGCCGGAGTATGAGCTGACTTCAGTGCCGCCACCTTCTGCGCTTCGTTGTGGACGTAGTTGAGCGGACCAAGTGCGAGAGTCTTGCCTTTCCGAAGATTCATATTCTCTCGATAGAAGAGTTGCCATCGGGCACCGGTCCACTGCAGTTTCCCGACCTGTCACGCGATGAGCAGACGTTCAAGAATGCGAACAAGGAAAACTCAGGAGCTTCCAGTAACCAGCAATCGCCGAATTAGCGCAGCGGCTTTTCATCAAATCGACCGCTGCACAGGGGCTAGCGCCAAATAAAGGCGATTATCGAGTTACGGACCTCAAATGAAAAAGCCCCAGTTGAATGGGGCTTTCAAAGCGATTTCAGGAAAAGCTATAGCGTATACCGCTACTTCAACAGGCTCTTAAGCAGTTTCCCCATCTCCGCCGGGTTGCGCGTGATGTGAAAGCCGCACTCTTCCATGATTGCGAGTTTGGCGTCCGCCGTGTCGGCGCCGCCGCTGATCAGAGCACCCGCGTGGCCCATGCGCTTGCCGGGCGGGGCGGTGACGCCAGCGATGAAGCCGACGACTGGTTTTTTCATGTTGGCTTTGACCCACATCGCGGCGTCCGCCTCATCCGGGCCGCCGATTTCGCCGATCATGATGACAGCGTCGGTATCGGGATCGTCGTTGAACAGACGCATGATGTCGATGTGCTTTAACCCGTTGATCGGGTCGCCGCCGATGCCGACTGCGGTGGATTGGCCAAGGCCCAATTCAGTGAGCTGGCCGACGGCTTCATACGTCAGCGTGCCCGAGCGCGAGACGACGCCGATGCGGCCCTTCTTGTGGATGTGACCGGGCATGATGCCGATTTTGATTTCTTCCGGTGTGATGAGGCCGGGGCAGTTGGGCCCGAGCAGCAGCGTCTTTTTGCCGAGCATTTTGTAGCGCGTTTTTAGCATGTCGAGCACCGGGATGCCCTCGGTGATGCAGACAACCAGGTCGAGTTCGGCATCGACTGCTTCGTCAATCGCGGCTGCGGCACCCGATGGGGGCACGTAGATCACGCTGACGGTGGCGCCGGTTTGCGCTTTCGCTTCCTTCACGCTCGCGTAAATCGGGATGCCTTCGAAATTTTCGCCCGCTTTTTTCGGGTTGACACCGGCAACAAATGCCGCCTTGCCGTTGGCGTAGGCCGCGCAGCCGTGGGTGTGGAACTGGCCGGTTTTGCCGGTGATGCCCTGAGTGATGACTTTGGTGTCTTTATTGATGAGGATGCTCATTGATTTTCTCCAGGGTGATTACGCGACGGACACGGCGGTGGTGCCCGTGTTTTCCGACGTGGCTTTTGGCGCGTCGGCCTTCGGCGGTTCGGTCGCTTTGGGCGCGTCTTTTGCCGGCTCGGTTTTGGGCGCATCAGCTTTCGGTGCGTCAGCCGCTTTAGGCGTTTCCGCTGCAGGGGTCACGGCAGGCGTTGCGGGCGCAGCGGGAGTCGCAGGTGCGGCGGCGGGGGCTGCGGGTGCAGCAGTAGGTGCAACGGGTGCTGGTGCGACGACTGGAGCAGGCGCTGCCTCCTTCGGCTGCGTACACTGCTTCAATAAAAGCGCCGCGACAATCGCGCAAACGATGATCGCCAGCCAGATCATCCAGCCCGATGCGGGCGCAGAAGGCTCAAGTGGTTTTGACGTGGCAGCGACTGCCGCCGCTGCGTCGGGTTTTGCTGCAGTGGTCGAAGCGGCTGCTGTTGGCGCAGCCCCAGGCTTGAATCCCTTGGCCGCAGCGACCACTTTCTCCGCCGCCTCACCCATATTGTTGGCAACGATGATCGGAAGCCCCGATTTGGCCAAAATTTCTTTGCCCAAATCTTCGTTCGTGCCTTTCATGCGCACCACGAGTGGCACTTTCAGGCCGACGGCTCTTGATGCCGCAACCACGCCCTCAGCAATGGTGTCGCACTTCATGATGCCGCCGAAAATGTTGACCAGAATCGCTTTTAGATTCGGGTTTTTCAGCATGATCTTGAAGGCTTCGGTCACCTTCTCGGTCGTGGCACCGCCGCCGACGTCGAGGAAGTTCGCGGGCTCGCCGCCGTAGAGCTTGATGGTGTCCATCGTCGCCATCGCGA
>JBBRVM010000497.1:0-3138 GCA_038246865.1 Burkholderiales bacterium | reverse complement strand
TATTCGTGTTGATCGCATAAATCAGTGACGCGGTTTATGCCATCGCAGCGGGCACGATTGCGCCGTGGCTCGCGAAGCATCGCGGCGCGGGCCGCACGGGCCGCACCATCGCTGGTTGCTCGTTCATTGGGCTTGGCGTGTTTGCGGCTTTGTCGGGACGCAAAACGTAGCCCAGACCAAGCCCGCTTGCGGCAGGTGTGCCACGGCATCCGGGTTCCGGTGCGCCCACACCGCAGGGATCAAATATTTGACTTTGTGGTGATGGGAAACCCGGATGCGAGCATCCAGGCTACTCTGGCTGCACGAGACGCCGCTTCTGAACATCGGCCGCTAGCTGACGCAACACGCCTTCGGTTGCCGTCCAGTCGATGCAGGCGTCAGTGATCGAAACACCATAGGCCAATGCTTTCCCGGGCGTCAAATCCTGCCGTCCGGCGTTCAAATGCGATTCGATCATCACACCGAAAATTCGCTCATCACCCGCCGCCATTTGTCGCCCAATGTCAGCCGAAACCTCGATCTGCTTGTCGTGCAGCTTGCTCGAATTGGCATGCGAAAAATCGACCATGATGCGTTGTGGCAGGCTGGCTTTCGCGAGTTCGCTGCCCGAGGCTGCGATGCTCGCTGCATCGTAATTCGGTGCTTTTCCACCGCGCAGGATGACGTGGCAGTCTTCGTTGCCATTGGTCGAGATGATGGCGCTGTGGCCGCCCTTGGTGACTGAGAGGAAAAAGTGCGGCGCAGCGGCGGCTTTGATGGCGTCAACGGCGATTTTAATATTGCCATCGGTGCCGTTTTTGAAGCCCATCGGGCAGCTCATGCCGCTTGCTAACTGGCGATGCACCTGGCTCTCGGTGGTGCGCGCGCCAATCGCGCCCCACGAGATGAGATCGGCGTAATACTGCGGCGTCAGCGTGTCGAGGAATTCCGTCGCGGCGGGAACGCCCAGCTCGTTGATGTCGAGCAGCAGCTCGCGGGCTAAGCGAAGACCGTCGTTGATTTTGAAGCTGCCGTCGAGAAAGGGGTCGTTGATGAGGCCTTTCCAGCCGACGGTGGTGCGCGGTTTTTCGAAATAGACGCGCATGACGACGATGAGATCATGCGCCAACTCATCGCGCAGCACTTTGAGCTCTTTGGCGTATTCCAGCGCCGCCTTCTTGTCGTGCATCGAGCAGGGCCCCACGATGACGACCAGGCGGTCATCCGCGCCATGCAGCACCTTGTGGATGTCGCGCCGCGTGTCAAACACCAGTTGCTCCACTGCTTCGCTGGGCTTAAATTCGCGCAGAAGATGCGAGGGCGGGGCGAGTTCGAAAATGTCCTTGATGCGGACATCGTCGACCTGGCGATTGAGTACGGCTGGCGTAGCGGGCATGGTCATTCCTTGTTGCAATGCAACTATTTTACGTCAAGCAAGAAAATTGCTGTACTAAGCATATTTGTGAGAATAAATAGTTGTAAATACTTAATACATATCATTTGTAGCAATTAAATGCCTATTAAATGCTCGGAAGGCTTATCAGCTTCAAGCCCAAAGCGCCATTTCACTGGGGCTAAACGAAAAATTACGCCTTAGTCGGCTTTATATAAAAACAGCAGCTAGCCACAGCACAGGCGTCATTACAAAAAAAAGCTGTAAACGTTCAACGCGAAAAAAAGCCCGCCAAAAGGCGGGCCTGAGTTTTTGCGCGAAGCGCAGGGAGGAACTGCTTTCGCACGCGCCGCACACGCGGGGAGCGTGAAGGCGTTTGCCAGAGGCGCGACAGGTCGCGGCCACCAGCGACGCAGCAACTCGGGGAGAAGGACTGCATCAATCCCGTGTCAGTCGAGATTGAGCGCGGGATCATTAGTGAAGACGTATTCTCGTCACGAAAAGTGACA
Source organism: Burkholderiales bacterium (assembly GCA_038246865.1). GTDB lineage: Bacteria > Pseudomonadota > Gammaproteobacteria > Burkholderiales > Casimicrobiaceae > Casimicrobium. The sequence goes on along the minus strand of JBBRVM010000497.1, from coordinate 1,257 downwards.
CCCCATTGCGAGTTATCTCAAAAAACTAGAAGATCAGCCCAGTCAACGACGCTGAAGACTCAATACGGGCGTTTGGATTAATTTTGGCGACAAACGCAGCGAGCGCCGCGTCAGCATCTGTTTTGTCGCGTGCGAGTTGCAGTTGCGTCAGATAAGCGCCCACCTGCCGCAGTCGGTGATCTTCAGGCACCTCTTTCGGAATGGCATTGATCGCGTCTTTAGCGAGGGTGCCCGCGTTGTTGTCGCTAGCCAGCGTGCAGGCGACGGCGACGCGAAGCTTGTACGCGGCGAGCACGTAGCCAGGATTTCCTTCGCCCCAGGCGGAGACCGCCGCGAGCGCAGATTTACAGGCATCCGCATTCTGCCCGCGCGCGCTTTCCAGCATCGATTGCAGAATGAACCGGCGCGAGGCCTCGGTTCGCCCGATCTTGCTGAAATCGGCTGACGGCGGCATCTCGGCAACGATACCGCTCGCCGTGCCGTCGATTTTTCCGTAAGTCAATTCGGCTAGCGCAACGCGTTGGCGAAACCGTCGCTTTTGATCAGGTGTAGCGCTCGCCGCATCGAGCGCAGCAAAGGCGTCCGCCAATCGCGTGGCCTCTGTCAGCGTGGCCGCTTTATCGAGCATCAGGAAGCGGGTCCGAACTTCGAGCAGATCCAGCTCGCCAAATACAACGGCTGCAACGTCCGCCGTCGGTGCGGCGCGAAGGCGCGTCAGCCGCTCCTCATAAGTCGCCAGCGCGCCCTGAGGCTCTCCAAACCGGTTGTAGAAAAAACCAAGGTCGCGTAGCGCGTCGAGACTGTGTGCATTGAAGGCTCCGGCGAGCTCATCCCATTGCCGAATCGAATCTCGCAGCAGCGCCTCGACGCCCGTCGGATCGCCTGCCTGAACCTGCTCGAAAGCCCCGTTAGTAAGGGCGTTCAGCGCAACGCGTTTTGCGTGGGGTGGTGGATTTTCGAGAATTGGGCGCAGCTTGCGATGTAACGCCAGCGCCTCGGTGCGCCGCCCTTCGCGGCTGAACATGAGCGCACGATCAACCTCCGCCTCCGCTACCAGCCACTTTTCCAGTGGTTCGCCGCGAACGAGCGTCAGATATTTATCGAACTCGGCGTTGCTCTCGCTAAAGCGCCGCAACTCGGCGAGCATATTGGCGCGCAGCAAAACCGCTTCGCGCCACCAGGTTTGCAGCGATGGCGGCGGGCCGGTGCCAATGGCTTGTTCGACCAATGGCAACGCAGCGGCCGTTTCGTCAATCC
>JBBRVM010000496.1:0-3139 GCA_038246865.1 Burkholderiales bacterium | reverse complement strand
TCGACCCCAGTTCTGCGAAGCGATTGTCCGCGCTGATGCTGACCTGCGGCACCTACGACGCGGCGGGCGATTTTGCTTTTCGCGTCGGCCTGCCCGCGAAGAGCGGCGTCGGCGGAGGGATTGTTGCGATTCTGCCGGGTGAATGCGGGATTTGTGTGTGGTCGCCCGCGCTGGAGCAGAGTGGTAACAGCCATGCCGGTTCGCTGGCGCTGGAGATGTTTACTTCGTTGACTAAACGGTCTATTTTTTAGTTGCAGCTTTTTTTCGTACATACCCTCTTGCCTGAGGGCTTGCGCCGAATCGCTTAAAGTCGACTCCCGATTAGCAAGGTGTCTTAGCAAAGTCGCTTTTCTGGAAGTTTGTCATGTTGAGTGAAGCGAAACATCAGGTGGCAAGAATTTAGCGTCGTACAGCGCGTTTTAGTCGGCTCACTGATCCTTCGCCATGCTCAGAATGACAACTCCCACGCTGAGGCACCTTGCTAATCGGGTGTCGACTAAAGCCAAATCGGTGCCAGGAGGCCGCGCAAGCTTACCCGCCGAGCGCGCTTGATTCACCCGTTATCGGCGTTGTCAGCGGCACAGTGCGTCATTCAGCTGCGATGATGATCTGCGAGTGGGCATCCACCGTTATCTGTACGTTGGAGCACCGCTCGAAGCCGTTCCCAATCTTCATGATTCGGCTGCCAGGATCAGTGCGGTTCTCCAGCGCACTCGGGGCAGGCCCGCCAGTTCACGCTCGCTTGACCATCCGCTGGGGGAGACGGTTGGGTGCGCGTACCACCCCCTTCGCAGCGTTCGTAGAAAGCGCTCAGATCAAGTGGGTTCTACGGTGTCGTTGATAGAGTGTGCCAGAGCCACCTCTGGGAGCGAGTCTTGCCACGAAGGCGGCAGCAGTCAATCCGGTTCGGGAGCGCCGGTGAGGTAACTGGTCGGGATCACCATTAACGCAGAAATGCCCCGCATTTCGCTGACTGTCTGCTGCCCGTTCTGCCGCACGTGACCACCAGACTTCCGGGCAACGATTTGTCCAGAAGAATGAGGGGAGGTGCAAACGAACGCGCCATCAGGCATGTTGCTTTCGTCTACGTCGCCAGTCGGCACGCAGATAAGTCCGCATCAATGGCGGGGGGTTTTATGCCCCGCCCGAACTCAACTACGTTGCAGACGGCGCGCCACAAGTCAGCGTGGCTTTCACTAGTTTGCCTGACCTGTCAATCGCCGTGATGGTAATGACGTCAGGAACATTGAAGCCGCCGACAATGGTTACCAAGACGCCGTTGTTGCTATTTTGAGCGAGCACCGCGATCGACGGTGGAACGCTCAGGCTCCAACTCAATGGAGTAAATCCACCAGCCGCCGTGTAGATAAACGAACCTGAACAGGGTCCGGGAGGGCCTCGTGTCACTGGCGTAACCCCTGGCGCACTGGTAATCGGGCCGAGCGGCGCCGTGACTGTGATGGCTGTGGGTGAAATCTCGGTAGCTGCACGGGCGGCAGCACCCGGTTTACCCGAATACGAGCCTGTCACGTTACGTCCGGTCGCATCAGTGATCACGAAGGACGCGTCGTATCCCGTACACGGGGACGAGTAATTAGCGAACGCAGTAAAACGTCCGCCCGCTTGCGGAACAACCACAGAGGTCGCCGACGAAATCCCATTGGCAAACAGCGTAATTTGTGCGGGTAACGTATTTGTCACGGTATACGGCGCAAGTCCGCCGTAGATGAGGTAGTCAACACCGGCAGCGGCGCATTCGTCATTGAAATTGCCCGTCACCGTCCATTTCTCGGGGACAAGGCTCAATACGCCCGTCCCATTGATTGCCTGAACAATCGTGAACGACGCATCGACGCGGTTTCCGCTAACCACGTCGGTTGCTCGAAGCAGGCCCACTTGTGAGGCCACGGCGGCATCAGTGCGGATGACCGCGTTCGCACGGCCATTTTGATCCGTCAAAACAGTGATCGTCTTAGCCACAACAGTGCCAGCCTGATTAATCACAAAGTTGTAACCGCCCTGAACCACATCAAAACGAACCTGACGGTTCGGCAGGATGGACGTCGCATTGCTGCTTATAGTCAACGCAGCTAACCCGGATTCACCCGAACATATCGCAGCTTTGTCGATGACGCTGGCGCCCACACCTGCGCAAGTTGTATTTGATGTTGGCGTAATGGTTAACGATCCCAATAAAGGCGATGGTTTGACCGTCACTGCGATCACAGCAGATTGCCCGGCTGCATCACGCACTGTTAGCGACACCACTTGATCCGCGTTTACCGCGTTAGGCACCAGCGTGATCGACGCACCCGACACCACTTGGGTAACGGGAAGAACCGTCGCATCGGAGGTGAAAACTTGAAAAGGCCCAACGCCGCTGCTAATCGTGACTACCACCGGGGTGCCAGCATAGGCGTTTAGCGCAGTGGGATTGATCACCAGTGGCGGCGTTGGTGGAACCACGACAGGGCAACTGTTATTGTCCGCGCAGCTCGGCGTAACAGCGCCGCCGCCGCCGCAACCTGCGAGCAACGAAAGAGCCGCGAGAGCCGCCACAGAGAGCAGCGATTTAATTGACGTTCTGGATGTAACCACGGTGGGGCCTTTCAAACTCTGAAATACGCGCGTCCGGCAGACAAAACCGGCGCGCAATCAATACGTTATACGCAATTTCTAGATTTAACCGCAAGACAATGGCATAGCGCAAGGGGTACGCCGCGCAACGTTTCATCGACGGAGCGGCAAAACAACATTTATCGCGTTGCAGCAAACTACAATATTCGATAAACTATGCGGCCCGTGAATAAAACTATACCGTTTCTGCATTGATTCGCTTTAATCAGCTTTTGCGGGTGCCACTTTGGCACAGTCAATGCAACGTTCTAGAGAGTGCCTTACCGTGGATACCGATATGCAGCAAGCCGCCCTGACTGACTTTGCCTACACGCCCGCCGCGGATGACATTTATGCACCTGCGGCACAGGGCCTGTACGACCCAAAGCACGAACACGACGCCTGCGGTATGGGCTTCGTGGCAAATATAAAGGGTCGCAAGAGCCACGATATCGTCGAAAAGGGTCTGAAAGTTCTGGAGAACCTGACCCATCGCGGTGCGGTCGGCGCGGATAAATTGCAG
>JBBRVM010000495.1:0-3151 GCA_038246865.1 Burkholderiales bacterium | reverse complement strand
GTCCGCCATCAATATCCGGTTGCGAAAAAAGCTCTCGCGCGTTCGATGCTTTGACGCTACCGCCATAAAGCAAACTGATGTTCGCGGCTGGAGGGGTCAACTTTCCCAGTTCCGCGCGAACGAATGCGTGCATCGCCTGCGCTTCGGCGGGTGACGCGGTTTTTCCCGTTCCGATGGCCCAGACGGGCTCGTACGCGATCACAATGTTTCTCGAGGAACTGGCAATAAGCGCGGCACACGGTGCCAGCTGCACAGCGATGGTGGCCTCGGCCCGCCCCGACTCACGCTCAGCGAGCGTTTCGCCAACGCAGATCACAGGCGTGAGCCCTCCCGCAACGGCGCTGGCAGCTTTCGCTGCAACCAATGCGCTGGATTCTGCGTTGTATAGCCGTCGCTCCGAGTGCCCAACGAGCACAATCGTCGCGCCAAACTCACTAAGCATTGCGGCGCTAATCTGCCCAGTGTAGGCACCGCTCTTGTGCTCCGACAGGTCCTGTGCGCCATAGGCAATAGCGGTTCTGCCCAGAGACCGCTGTAGCTGGGTCAGGTACGGAAACGGCGCACACACGGCAACCTTTGCCGATCCAGAACCGCGAGCTGCAATAGCTTCCAGCAACTGCGCATTGGTCGCAAGTGACCCATTCATCTTCCAGTTACCAATCACCCAGCGGGTACGTTCACTCATTTCGGAATCACAATTCAAAATCACCGTGGAAAGATTTAAGACAATGTGTAAAGCACGAAACGGGGTTCATGCGGTACGCTTATCGCTCAGATGTGCTGCGCTGACTCGAACAACGGCGCAGAATGTCAACCTGACTATTGTAGACAGCGTTTTGCGCAGTACTCGCTAGCTCCGCCGAGCTAATTTGATCCGACAGACAGCGCCCAGAATTTGGGCAAAGGAGGCCGCTTGAAGCCATTTACTCTCTCCGCAGCATATTCACAGTTCAAGTCGCGAGCGGCTTTTGCTGCCGTGCTCATTACCTGCTCCGTCGCCGCCACAGCTTCCGATCTGTGGCTCTACAGCGGTCGCGACTTCACCGGTGCAACGGCACGTATCTCACGCTCCGAACCCAATCTGCCCATCGGCGCTGCGCGCTCAATCCGCGTCGGCACGGGCATCTGGGAGGCCTGTACCGGTGCCAACTTCACGGGCGAATGCCGTCGCTTGACGCCAGGTGATTACCGCGAACTCGGCGGTCGTTTTGGCGACACCATCTTGTCCGCACGCGACGTCACCTACGACGCCGGTTCGGGCTCGGCAGCCGTGGGATATTCGCCGCCGCGAATTCAGCTATTCGAAGCGCCCGGCTTCCGGGGCCGCACGATGGCACTGGATCAAAGCTCACCAGACCTGGAGGGTAGCTGGGGACTCACCAACGCCTCATCTGCCATCGTGTCTGGCGGGACGTGGGAAGTTTGCACCGAATACAACTACGGCGGGCGTTGCCAGGCATTGCCTCCAGGGCAATACAACGATTTGGGGCCGCAGCTTAATTTCCGCATCGTCAGCGCGCGGGCGCTAGACGTCAATCGTCCGCCCGTGGCCATTGTTCGTCCGCCAGTGCTGCCGCAAATTCAGCCGCCTACATTCGTAACGCCGCCCGTGCCACAGCCCGCCTGGAACGGTGATCGTTTCCGTATTGAGGTCTATACCGAAACCGATTTCCGAGGCACGGCCTGGACGCTGGATAACGACATGGACAACCTGCGCAACAGCGGCTTCAATGACCGCATTCGCTCGATGCGCATCTATGGCGGCAACTGGGAAGCGTGCGAAGACCGCGATTTCGGCGGCGTTTGCATGGTCTACGGCCCCGGTGATTACCGCCGCCTGCCACCACAACTGGATCGCTCGATTTCATCGCTGCGCAAAATTGGCAACGAGCCGAGCTGGGGTGGCATCACTCCAGGCGGACAAAATTACGTCGTGGTGGAGCCGAATGGCGCGCGATCACGGCATCCGGTATGGCTGTATGAGCACAGCAACTTTCTCGGTCGTACCGTCCGTGCTACAGGCGACGTCAATGATCTGTCCGCTTCAGGCATGAACGACACAACCTCCTCAATCTTCATCAGTTTCGGCACCTGGCAATTCTGTGAAGATTCGAACTACCGTGGCCGCTGTGTGACTTTCGGGCCAGGGCAATACACCGAAATGCCACCGGGCATGAACGACACCATTTCGTCGTTCCGACGCGTGCGATAGAGCTTATCCGTCATGGATATGAAAGCACTGTTCGCCAAGACGAAAACGATTGCCATCGTGGGCATGTCCTCGCGGCCTGAACGCCCTAGCCACGTGGTTGCCAGATACATGCAGAATGCTGGTTACCGTATCGTGCCAGTGAATCCCACCTATGTCGGGCAGAAGGTTTTGGGCGAGACATGTGTCGCCGCGCTCGCTGATGTGCCGGTGGCGATTGACATTGTGGATTGCTTTCGGCGCAGCGAGGATATGGTCGAAGTCGCGCGGGCCGCTGTCGCGATGCGACCCTTGCCGAAGGTGCTGTGGATGCAGGTGGGCGTAGTGAATGCTGAGGCCGCAAAAATCGCTCGAGACGCTGGCGTTGGGGTAGTTCAAAACCAGTGTCTCGAAACCGAGCTCATAGCTTTACAGTGAAGAAGTTGTGGGAAACTCCATGTTGACGACGCAATTTAGAAAATGGTTTGTACTCGGACTTACGGTCGCGGCTGTGTTCGCCTCACCGTTGTCTTCGGCGCGAGCAGTCGCCTGCGCGGTTGGGCAATCGATCACGCCACAAGACCTGCCAAGACAAGGCCGCGACACGCTCGCCCTGATCGCGTCGGGCGGCCCGTTTTCAAGCAACCGCGACGGCATCACTTTCAACAATCGCGAACGCATTCTTCCGAAGGCTCAGCGCGGGTTCTATCGTGAATACACCGTGCGCACGCCAGGCGTTAAAAATCGCGGCGCTCGGCGCATTGTCTGTGGTGGTGACCAACGTGCTGCGGACGCCTGTTACTACACCGACGACCTCTGGCCGGCCGAGTTCCAGGACAATTTCTTCATCGGCAACGTCATGACCAGCCGGTTGAACCGTGACCGGATCGAGTTCACCGGTTCCTCTCCGCGCGCGGTCGAGCTGAAAGATTTCCTGACCTGCGAAGATCCCTGGTTTCGACC
>JBBRVM010000494.1:0-3155 GCA_038246865.1 Burkholderiales bacterium | reverse complement strand
TTGCTTGCGATCGTGATACGTAGGTTTCGCCTTCGTTCAATTCGCGATAAGCGTTTTCGGGTAAGTCCACGGGCTTGTCGTTGTGCAGATCTTCCATTTTAAATTACTTTAATTAACAAATTGGAGCGCAAGATAGCAAAAGTTTATACATTAAAATAAAAAAACCGGCGAAGATTATTCAACCGGCTTTTTTGTTCTCGAAAATAAATTTACATAGGCTCAAACGACATGAGCGCTAAACCTTCAACAGCACACGATAAATCGCGCGAAACACCTGACGTGAAGCCGCTGGTGCATCGCCACGCGCAGCCTGCGTCCGAGCCAGCGTCACCAGCTTTTGCAACTCCGCGCGCTCCACCGAAGGCCATTCCAGCAAAAATTCATCAATCGCCGCCGGCTCGGCAATCAACCGATCCCGCCAGCGCTCCGAGGTCTTGAACGCGGCCTTGTTGGCCTTAGTGCCCATCTCCCAGCGATCAATCTGGGCCCGGATCGGCTCGGGATCAACGTCGCGCATGCGCTTGCCGATGTACTGCATCTGGCGTCGCGTCGCCTCGTGTTTGCCGACGTGCTTCAACTCGTCAATCGCGTCGCGCAGGCCTTCCGGCAAATCGAGCTGATCAAGCTGATCTTTGGTCATCTCCGCGAGATGTTCTCCCAACAGCTGCAACTCATGCGCATCGGCTTTGAGTTGCGTTTTCGACGGGCGGTCTTCGATGACGCGAGGGATTTTTGGGGGGCGTGACATCCTGCAATTTTGCCGTACCTGAGCAATTGCGTCGGCCCGCTATGCTTCAGGTACGTTTTGATAAAGATTTTCCATGTCCCTAGCCCTATCCAGTGAAGCCCTCCGTGATGTCGCCCTTACCGTGCTTGCGCGTGCCAAACGGGGCGGTGCTGATCAGGCCGAGGCGGAAGCGACGCAGGGCAACGGTCTCAACGTGACCGTGCGCATGGGTGAGCTGGAAACGCTGGAACACAATGTGGACAAAGGCCTTGGCGTGACGGTGTACGTCAACGGGTGCAAAGGCAGTGCGTCCACCGGCGATTTTTCGACTGCCGCAATTGAGGCTGCCGTCGACAAGGCGCTCAGCATCGCCAAGTTCACCAGCCCGGATTCATTTGCGGGTCTGGCTGATGCCAGCGCAATGGCGACAGTCATCCCCGAGCTTGACCTGTATCACCCGTGGGCCATCGACGCCGAGGCGGCGACCGCGCTCGCCAAGCGCTGCGAAGACGCTGGCTTTGCTGTCGATGAGCGCATCGACAACAGCGAGGGCGCATCGGTCAGTGCGACCGAATCCGAATTTGTCTACGCCAACAGCCACGGCTTCACCGGCGGCTACAAAGGCAGCGCGCACTACATCGGCTGCGCCATGGTCGCCTCCGAGGGCGACGCAATGGAGCGCGATGACTGGTACACCTCGCATCGTGTTGCTACGGAGCTGGAAGCCGCAGAAGACGTCGGGCGCAAGGCCGGTGAGCGCGCCGTTGCACGATTAAATCCGCGCAAAATTTCGACGCAATCCGCGCCCGTCATTTTCACGCCGCAATTAGCGGGCGGCTTCATCGGACATGCCATCGGTGCGTTGTTTGGGGGTTCGCTGTATCGCAAGACTTCGTTTTTGCTCGACTCGATGGGCACGCAAAAATTTGCGTCACTTCTCAACATCATCGACGATCCGCACATTCCGCGTTCGTACGCCAGCTCGCCGTTCGACGGCGAAGGCGTCGCGTGCCAGCGTCGCGCGATCATTGAAAACGGTGTCGTGCGTGGCTATTTTTTGTCCGCCTATTCAGCGCGCAAACTCGGCCTGACGACCACCGGAAATGCCGGCGGCAATCACAATCTGCTCGTCTCGCCCACCATCAAGGGCGACACCGCAACGCTTGCCAGACAAATGGGTCGCGGACTCATCGTGACGGAGCTCATGGGGCAGGGCGTTAACGGCGTCACCGGCGATTATTCGCGCGGTGCCGCAGGATTTTGGGTCGAAGGCGGCGAGATTGCGCACGCGGTCTCCGAGATCACCATCGCAGGCAATTTGCTTGATCTGTATCAAAACATCGTCGCAATTGGCGACGACATTGATCGACGCGGATCAAAGCACGTTGGCTCAATCCTGATTGAATCGATGCAGATTGCGGGAGGCTGAAAAGTCAAACGGTAAAGGCCAAGTACACCATGTATTGAATGGGGTTTCCCTATTGTGGAAGTGGTTTCCACTAGATAGCATCGGTGCGCGGTATCAAGCTTGCAAGTCATGCAATTTGCTAGCGTTTTAACTGAACATGGGGAGACGCCAATTGGGCGCATTATTATTTTTATCGCGGATCATTGACAGGATCAGTAATTTTGTCGGGCGTTTCATTATGTGGCTCATCCTGCTGGTGGTACTCATCAGTGCCGGCAATGCCATCGTTCGCAAGGCATTCGATCTCAGCTCAAATGCATGGCTAGAGGTGCAGTGGTACTTGTTCGCGGCCGTGTTTATGCTCGGTGCGGGCTACGTTTTTTTGCACAATGCACACGTCAGAATTGACTTCGTTTCTTCGCGCCTCACCGCTCGTGCCCGCAACTGGGTTGATGTCGTGGGTATCGTGCTCGTTTTGATCCCGCTTTGCGTGATCATGATCAATTTGTCGTGGCCGCTCTTTTTCAATGCGCTTAAGTCGGGCGAGAGTTCGCAGAATGCGGGCGGATTGATTCGCTGGCCCGTGTTTTTGATGATGCCGTTGGGCTTTGGTTTGCTGCTTATGCAAGGATTCTCCGAGTTGATCAAGCGCATCGCGTTCCTCCGGGGCGTCATTCCAGACCCGCTGGAATCCGAGAAAACGAAGTCCGACGAGGAGATTCTCCTTGAGGAGCTTGCCGCCGAAGCAGAGAAAAAATTAGTGGGGGCAAAGTAATCATGGTTGCTTTTCTGACGGCTAACTTTGTGCCGATCCTGTTCGCAGGCTTGTTTGTTTTCTTGTTGACGGGATTTCCAGTCGCCTTCGCGCTGGCTGCCGTGGGCTTGCTTTTCGGCTTCATCGGCATGGAGGCTGGGCTTTTCAATGCGAGCCTGTTTCAGGCGCTACCGCTTCGAATCTCCGGAATCATGCAGAACGATACGTTGCTCGCGATTCCGTTCTTTACGTTTATGGGCATCATT
>JBBRVM010000493.1:0-3174 GCA_038246865.1 Burkholderiales bacterium | reverse complement strand
CGTTCGCGATCAACGCCAACGTCGCGCTATACGCGAAGTGGGCAGCACTACCGACATTCAGCGTCACCTACAATGGCAACGGCAATATCGGTGGCACGCCACCGACTGATGCCAATGCCTATGTCGCAGGAGCAACGGTCACCGCGCTCGGCAATAACGGCAATCTGGTGAAGACCGGTTTGACCTTTTTGGGCTGGAACACGGCCGCCAACGGGGGTGGCGCCAGTTACGCTGTTGGCACTACGTTCGCGATAGGGTCAGGCAACACGACGTTGTTCGCGATATGGGGCAACGCGGTCACCTGCACGCTGGACGTTGACGGGAACGGCTCAATTGATGCGTTGACCGACGGCTTGATCGTCGTACGGGCGATGTTGGGATTTACCGGTATAGCCGTTACCAACGGCGCAGTCGGAGGTGGAACCCCGACCCGGGCGACCTGGAACCTGATCCAGCCCTACCTCAATACGTACTGCGGCACGAACTTTTTGCCATAGATTCCGGGGGCGGAGGCAGGCTACTGCCTGATTCCCTTCGCCCGCCTTCACTGTTGACCGAACAGTATTGGAACCTTGCTGCTTTGTATTTTTCACTGCGCTGATTGCCAGTCAGTGGAAATCATGAGACACGACCATCAAGTCGGCGAGCAGATGGGACGCATCTTCCATGTGCTGCGCGACAAGATGCGTGATCGGGCCCTGATGCTCAAGTTTGCCGTGCACGATCATCAGACGTGACGTAATGAGCGGACGCCGTTCCTTCTCGGCCAGATCGCGCCACACGATCACGTTGGTATTTCCGGTTTCGTCTTCTAGCGTGACGAAAGTGACCCCGCTTGCCGTGCCGGGGCGTTGGCGGCAGGTGACCAATCCGGCGACGCGGATGTGACGGTTCGTTGGGATTTTTTTCAAGTCATCTGCGCAGTAGATGCCTTTGAGCAATCCGCGCAGTAGCTTGAGTGGATGCACGCGTAACGTGAGCCCCATGCTGCGGAAATCACTGATGACTTCTTGACCCAATGTGAGTGGCGTGAGCGGCGCTTGCGACACTTCGTTTGCGCTGGGTGCCAGCGGTAAATCGGCGATGCGCGAACCGCTCGCTATCCAGCGCGATTGAATGCGGTTTCCCGCCAATGCCGCAAAGGCATCGGCGTCTGTTAGCGCGTTGATGGACTTTGCGTCAAGTCCTGTACGTTGTACGAGGTCGCGTATATCGGCGAAAGGGCGAGCATCGCGGCAGGCAACGATGTGATTCGCAGCATCCTTGCCCATGCCTGAGATCACGCTAAATCCGAGGCGTAAAAAAGTCGCCGCACGCGTTCTTCTTTCAACCGCAGGACTGTCATAAACCAGCGTGCAATCCCAGTCGCTCTCATTGATGTCGACAGGCAACACGTTGACGCCGTTCTTCGCCGCGTCCTGTGTCAGCTGTGATGCCGAATAAAAACCCATCGGTTGGCTATTGAGTAGCGCACAGCAGAACGCCGCCGGGAAATGAAATTTAAGCCAGGATGAGGCATACGCGAGCAGGGCGAAACTGGCCGCATGTGACTCCGGGAAACCGTAGCTGCCGAAGCCCTCGATCTGTTTGTAGATTGAGTTCGCGAACTCAAGCGAGTAGCCGCGCTCCAGCATGCCGTTGGTCAGTTTTTGTTCGAGATGACCCATGCCCTCCTTTTTTTTCCAGGCGGCCATGGAACGGCGTAATTGATCGGCCTCACCAGCCGTGAAGCCCGCCGCGACCATCGAGAGCTCCATCACCTGTTCCTGGAAAATCGGGATACCTAGTGTTCGTTTGAGCACCTTCTCCACTGCGGCGGAGGGATAGCTGACCTTCTCGATGCCTTGTCGACGTTTAAGGTACGGATGCACCATGCCGCCCTGAATCGGGCCGGGTCGCACGATGGCGATTTGCACCACGAGATCAAAGTAGTTGACGGGTTTCAATCGTGGCAACATGTTCATCTGCGCGCGCGATTCCACCTGAAAAACGCCCGTGCTTTCACCACGACACAACATGGCGTAAACGGCGGGGTCTTCTTTAGTGATGTTCTGCATGACGAACGGTTTTTGCAGTTGCTGGCTCACGAGATCAAGCGCGCGGCGGATGCACGAGAGCATGCCGAGACCGAGGATATCTACCTTCATCAGTCCCAGCGCCTCGACGTCGTCCTTGTCCCACTGAATCACCGTGCGGTCTGGCATCGCGGCGTTTTCAATCGGCACCAGATGGTCGAGACGGTAGCGAGCGATGACAAAGCCGCCGGGATGTTGCGATAGGTGACGTGGAAATCCGTAGAGCGCCTGTGTGTGTGCTACCAGTTGCCTGACGCGACGCACTGTTGGGTCAAACCCTATTTCGACGAGGCGTTCGTCCAGTTCGGATCGCTTGTCCCACCAGCTTAAATTTTTGGTGAGACGATCCATTTGGTCGAGCGAGAAGCCGAGCGCTTTTCCGACGTCCCGGATTGCACTTTTTGTTCGGTAGGCGGTGACAACCGCGCACAAGGCTGCCCGCTCGCGACCATATCGTGTGTAGATGTACTGGATGATTTCTTCACGGCGCTGATGCTCAAAATCCACGTCGATATCGGGTGGTTCATCGCGCTCTTTCGATACGAATCGCTCGAACAGAACGCTGGTTCGCTTTGGGTCAAGCTCGGTAATGCCGAGGCAGTAACAGACGGCGGAATTAGCCGCTGAACCACGTCCCTGACACAGAATGTTCAGCCTGCGCGCTTCTTTTACGATGTCGTAGACGGTGAGGAAATACGCCTCGTACTTGATCTCTGCGATCAGTTTGAGTTCTTTTTCCAGTAGCGCGCGGACTTTTTCTGGAATGCGTTTGCCGTAGCGACGGTGAGCGCCGAGGTAGGTTTGTTCACGCAGATAGGTCGTTGCGGTGTGGCCTGGAGGTACGACTTCGTCGGGATATTCGTAGCGTAGTTCGTCCAGCGTGAAACGGCAGGTTGCAGCGATTTGCGCGCTCTCGATCAATAGCTCATTCGGGTAGAGATGAGCGAGTGAATTGATGGGGCGAAGTACGCGCTCTGCGTTTTGTTCGGCTAGCGCGCCCAGTTCATCCACGGTCGTTTTGTTGCGAATGGCGGTGAGAATGTCCTGCAACGGTTGGCGCGACTTGTTGTGCGCTAGAACGTCACCGCAGGCGGTGAGT
>JBBRVM010000492.1:0-3188 GCA_038246865.1 Burkholderiales bacterium | reverse complement strand
GCTCGCCCAGGCCCGCGCGCTGCAGCTCGCCGCCATGGGGCTGCTGACACCGCCCACGCGACGCGCGAAGAAGTCCGACGTGCTGGCAACGATCCGCAGCATGAATGTGCTCCAGATCGACACCATTCATATCGTGGCGCGCAGCCCGTATCTGGTGTTGTGGAGCCGGTTGGGCGAGTATTCGCCGCGTTGGCTCGATGAATTGTTAACCGAAGGCGCGTTGTTTGAGTACTGGTCACACGCCGCCTGTTTTCTGCCGATAGAGGACTATTCGCAGTACCGTCGGCAGATGCTGCATCTGGAAGCGGCGGGCTCCGGGCGCAGTGCGTTGAGGCTGGCGAACGATCCGCTGGGGCATCTCGAACTCGTTGAGCATGTGCGCGAGTACGGCCCCGTGCGCGCCGCAGATTTTGACCATGCGGATGGTCGTAAGGGCAACGGTTGGTGGGACTGGAAGCCTGACAAGTTGCGGCTGGAAACGCTGTTTACCGCTGGCGAAATTATGGTCAAACTACGCGAGAATTTTCACCGCGTTTACGACGTGCGCGAGCGGGTGTTGCCGCTCCATGGTCTTGACGACGACGAAGTGCCGAGCCGCGAAGCAGTTGATGTCGCGTGGACACTGGCAGCAGTCAAGGCGATGGGGCTCGCCCCCGCGCGCTGGATTGGAGACTACTTTCGTCATGCCGGAAAGGCAGCGCGACCGCACCCAGACGCTTTGGTTGAAACCGGAGCGTTGCTGCGCATACAAGTCGCCGACTGGCCATGGCCCGCGTATGTGCATCCCGACCATGCGGCTTTATTGAAAGCAGCGCAACGCAACAAGCTGCATCCGGCCGCTTGCACGCTGCTTTCGCCTTTCGATCCGCTGGTTTGGGATCGCGAACGGGTGCTCCGAATGTTCAATTTCGACTATCGCATTGAGTGCTATACGCCGGAAGCAAAGCGCAAATTTGGCTATTTCACGCTACCGATTCTGGTGCGCGGCGAACTGGTCGGACGGGTCGATGCCAAAGCTCATCGCACGCACGAAATATTTGAGGTACGCGCATTGCATCTGGAGGTCGGTGTCGCTCTAACGGCGTCGTTGACAATCGACATCGCGGAAGCGCTGCACCGGTGCGCAGAGTGGCACCAGACGCCCACCATTCAGGTGCTGCGAACTGCGCCCGCGAAATTTTTGCCGTTATTGCGAAAGGCACTCGCCGCGTGCTGATCGAAACTCACGGCGAGCAGCTCAAGTGCCTGTCAGAACACGCCCTGTTCTGGCCGCGAGATCGAACCTTGTTCGTCGCCGATGTGCATTTGGGCAAAGCTGCCAGCTTTCGCGCCGCTGGCGTCCCCGTGCCCAGCGGCCACTCCAGTTTTGATCTGGATCGCCTTTCACAATTGTTAATTTCACACAAGGCGTCCCGCTTCGTCATTCTGGGTGATTTGGTACACGCTAAAACCAGTTACACAACAGCGCTCGACCACCATTTCAGAACCTTCCGAGCACGGCACAGCGACGTTGAAATGGTGCTTGTGCGCGGCAATCATGATCGCCACGCGGGTGAAACGCCCGTCGAATGGGGCCTCAACGCGGTGGCTGAACCGTATGCACTGGGTCCGTTTCAATGCTGCCACGAACCTGACGCCGCGCGCGGCACTGGCTTCGAGTTAGCGGGGCATTTACACCCTGCTTTGCGCGTGCAAACGGCGCGGGAGGGCGTCGCTTTGCCGTGCTTTTGGCAACACGCTCACGGTCTCGTGCTGCCCGCGTTTGGCAGCCTCACGGGAAGATTCAGCGTGCGTTTGAAACCCGGCGAAAGTGCAGTCGTTGTCGCGGGGCAACAACTTTTTCGCCGCGTGCACCCATAATAAAAAGGAATAAGTCTGTGGAAAACTCAGGCAAAAGTGGTGAAAAGCTGTGGGTGATTTTGTCGACCCCGCGCCGGAGCCTTATTACATAAGGCGTGCGCCAACCCGCCCGGGATTAAAGCGTGAAATTGCTGCAACAACCCCAACATGTTGTGGTTCAGAAGTCGCTTGACCACAAGATATTGTTGGTCGTATCCTTCACACCTTCCCTCAATTTATTTATTTGTGTTGCCCATTTCCATGCATCGCGCTGTTGGCGTGATGCACAGATTAGCGATGCGAACGGGATTGAGAGAAAGCTGTAACAAGCGTGACGGATGTGGAAAAGGCGTTAGACACGCCATATGCGTCGCACAAGGAAAAACATAGGGTTGGGAGACCTTGCGGGGATCGCCAACATGGGGGAGCGCACCACGATGGAACCGATGGCCAGCCGTTTTGACCGTGCGCTGCAATTGCGCCAATAGCCCGCGACCACGCACCGTCGCAGCCAGCACAGATACACAGAATAGTTAGAACAGTTTTTTGGAGATGCATACATGCTTGAGTCCGTATCCGCCCAGACCGGTGGCCCCATTTTGAATCCTGCCGTGCTTGGTTTAGTTGTCGGCGGTTCAGCCACCACCCCTGAATCGGGTCGCGCAACGCTCTACAAAGTGATTCGACGCAACGGCTCGGTGGTCGGCTTTGAGCCGTCCAAGATCACGGTGGCGATGACCAAAGCCTATCTGGCTGCGCACGGAAATCAGAGCGCCGCTTCGGCCCGCGCCCGCGAGCTGACGCAACAATTGACCGACGCCGTGATGGGTGCGCTAATGCGCGTCAAGCCCGAAGGCGGCGCGATTCACATTGAAGAAATTCAGGATCAGGTCGAACTCGCGCTGATGCGCTCGGGTGAGCATGAAGTCGCGCGCGCCTATGTGCTCTATCGCGAAAAGCGCACCCAGGAGCGTGCGGCTCAAGTCAAAGCCAAAGATGCCGACCAGGAATCAATCCTGCACGTCGTAGAAGACGGCGTACGGAAGCCGCTTGACCTGCTGCGTCTGCGCGAACTCATCATTTCCTCGTGCGATGGCCTGCATGGCGCGGCTGATGCTGACGTGATTTTGAAGGCAACGCTTAAGGATTTGTACGACGGCGTGTCGGCGAAAGAAGTACGCAAGTGCGTCGTGCTCGCCGCTCGGCAGTACATCGAAAAGGACCCAGCCTACAGTTTCGTTACGGCGCGTCTGCTGCTCGACTCAATCCGCCATGAAATTCTTGGCGAAGAAGCTTCGCAAGCCGAAATGGCAACCAAGTACGGCGAATACTTCCCGAAGTTCATCAAG
>JBBRVM010000491.1:0-3193 GCA_038246865.1 Burkholderiales bacterium | reverse complement strand
GGCACGGAGCAACTGAACATCCCGCCGCTATCGCTGTTGCCGCACGTCACGCCGGTCACACCAATGCCCGTACAGAAGCTCACACCCGCCAACGCACCACCAGGCCCATTCACCGTCCCCGACACCGAAAACGGCCCCACCGCCGCTTGCCCCGAATTCGCGCTCACTTGCAACGACGACACGTCAACCGCCTCGTAGTCACTACCGACGATGATGTCTAACTGATGCAGCACGTCGTTGTCCCAGCGATCATCAGGCTCGCCTGAGATGTACCAGCGACTGCCATTGTCCGCCAGCATCATTCCATACTTTTTCAGTGCGCGAATGATGGTCAGTGCGTGCGGCGAAAACGGCGGTGTTTTCATCTCGGGGTAATTCGCGCGCAACCGAAAGCGTTGCCCCATCGGCGGATAAATCGCATCTGTCAAAGTCGAGGCCTGATGCCGTGCAGGCCAGACGTAAGTGTTTCTCGTTTGCGGCACCGTGAAGCGCAGCGCATGCGTAATCTCGCCCGAATTCACTTCGTCGTAGCGCAGCAAGCCCGGCAAAATCGGCAAACCTGCGGCATCAGCCGACGTCCATGTTTCCGGTCGCAACATATGCGAGTTGAGATCAAACACCGAACCGCTGTCACCCTGCCAGACGTTCGGCGACACCTGAAATGCCCGATACACCTCGTAGAGTTTGCACGCGCCGGTGTCGAGCACCAGTGCATGACGATCACCATCGGCGAACGCCACGCCGCCCTCAATCGGAACGTCAGGGGGTAGCGGATACGGCCCCGGATCGCTCTCGTCAAAGTAGGCAAATGTAATCGGAACTTTCGGCTGCGACGAATTCACGGTGACGAAAGGAATACCTATCGGACGCCCCAGATAAAGCCCCGATCCGAAGTCCATGTGCGTGCGGGCTGTCGCACCAATCGTCGCCACAAATGTCGCCGAATTTGCATGCACAGGCATCGTGTTGACCGGCACGTTCCAGATGTTGTTCGCCGGGAAAATCGGGCAGCCACCGATGCTCGGACCAGCGTGAGCCGCCGCTGCGAGAATGCTCAACGCAATGAACGTTACAGAACGCAACAGACTGCGCGGCGCTCTCGACGGAGGACGTAAACGTTGATCCATGCCGACAGCATATCGGGAACAGTCCGCAAACGGTAATTGTGGGAGCGGCTCAAGCCGCTCCGAGAGCGATATGCAGAATCATTCACAGGCATCACCAGCCATAGAACCGCGTCCAAGTGTGCAGGCCGTCGTCACCCAGCGCAACATATTCGGGAAACTGCGCCGCCGTAGCACACGCATGATTCGGAAAGATTCGCAGCAAAGTGCCCACCGGAAAGCGTTTGGCAATGTCGCCATCCACCTCGCCTGTTCGCGACAAAATTCCGTGCTCCTGATTGGCGCTGGTTAACGTGTAACCATCGAGCACGTTGCCGTCAACATCGCACACTTGGCCATAGCCATAGTCATGCGATTGCGCTTCGGTACCGCGATCACGACTCATCGCCATCCAGCCCGCATCAACCAGCGCCCAGCCTTTTTCATGCTGGTGCCCGATGACCGTGGTCAACACCGATAGCGCGACGTCGTCCATGTTGGCCACACCCACATTAACCATCACCAGATCATGAAACACGTAGACGCCAGCGCGCACTTCGGTGACGCCTTCGAGGTGTTGCGCGGACAACGCCGTGGGCGTCGAACCGACGCTAACATTCGGGCACGGTAAACCCACCGCACGCAATCGCTCCGCCGCAAGCACACAGAGTGAACGCTCCTGCTCAGCCAACGCCTGCAACGCTTTGGGCGTGTTAAGCGCGTAGCTCGCGCCCGCATGCGTCATCACGCCACCGAGTTTCATCCCGCCTTCATACAGCACACGGCCCACAGCAATCAACTCATCACCTTCAGGCTTGAGTCCGGCGCGATGCCCATCAGTATCGACTTCCAGCCAAACTTCGAACGCGTACGAATGCGCTCGTCCAAAATCAACGAGGGCGCGCGCTGCATCAAGGCTGTCGACAATGATCCTCAGATCACAGCCTTTGTCGCGCAGCGCTTTCGCCTGCGCGAGTTTGGTCGACACGATACCCACCGCGTAGAGAATATCGGTGATTCCTGCGGCGAAAAACTGCTCCGCTTCTTTTAATGTCGACACCGTGATGCCGCTTGCGCCCGCTGCGATCTGCCGCTGCACAACGGCCACGCACTTGCTAGTTTTCACGTGTGGGCGCAGCTTGACACCGAGCGAATTCATGCGCGCTTGCATCGTGTTGATGTTGCGCTTCATGCGCGCGGTGTCAATGAGCGCAGCGGGCGTCGAGATTTCGGTAATTGCCATGATCCTGAAGATATTTGACGGGTTTGTAAGAGCATAGCGATTGCCACGCTTCTTCTATCAACGAAAAATGTCCACCCCTCAACTTCGCCGTCCGCTCACCGCTGCCGCCTTCGCCACACTCATGTTGATCGCGCTCATGATGGGTGGCAATCACGTCGCCGCGCGCTTGGCCTTCAACAACGGGGTCGACGTGTCGACCGCAGTCGCCTCGCGCAGCTTGATCACCGCGCTGGTCGTGGCTGTGATCGTGATGAGTGCTGGCCTTCGCCCAAAGTTCACGACGCGGCAACGTTGGGTGCTGCCCGGCATTGGGTTATTGATCGGGTTGCAAAGCCTGTCGATTTATTCGGCCGTTGCGCGCGTGCCGGTGGCGCTGGCGCTGCTCGCGTTCAACACGTATCCAATCTGGACGGCGCTGTGGGCGTGGGTGATTTACGGTCACCGGCCTGATCGCGCGATGCTGATCGCGATGCCAGTGATTCTGTTCGGTCTTGCGTTGGCGCTGGATGTTCTCGGCGCCGCATCGGGTTTAGGCGCTGCGGGACAGTGGCTACAAATCGGCGTCGGCGTCGCCTTTGCGCTCACTGCGGCGGCAACGTTTGGCATGGTGCTTGTGCTCACGCAGCATGAGGCGGCCGATGTGGATGGTCGCGTGCGCACCGCCGCGACGCTTAGCGTTGCGGGCGTTGTTGCGCTCGTCGGTGTCGCGGCACAGGGCGGATTTCATTTACCGAACGCTGCAGCTGGATGGTGGGGGTTGGGCGCGTTGACATTTCTTTATGGCACTGCATTCACCATCATGTTCACGGTGCTGCCAAAGCTGGGGGCGGTTGGCAACTCCGCCATC
>JBBRVM010000490.1:0-3206 GCA_038246865.1 Burkholderiales bacterium | reverse complement strand
GGCGATCTTCGGCAATTGGTTTCAGGACGTAGTCCACCGCGCCTCGATCAAACGCGGCGACCGCGTATTCATGAAACGCCGTGACAAATACGACATGCGTGTCCGGACTCACTTCGGCGATTCGCGTCGCGACTTCGAGCCCGGTCAACTCCGGCATGCGAATATCGAGAAACGCGACTGTCGGTTTCAGCGCGGCGATCAGCTCGACTGCTGCGAGACCATGCTCGGCCTCACCTACCACCGAGAGTTCAGGCCACAGCTTCTCCAGCTTTTTCTTCAGAAACTGCCGCAGCAACGTCTCGTCTTCAGCCAATACAGCGGTGGCTGCACCCGTGTTGGTCATTCCCATTCGCTCACCCGTTTTCCTTCGCTGTCGATCAATTGACCCGTCGAGACGATGATGATATCGATCAGCCACCAAATACCCAAACCACCGAGCGTAAATATCATGGCGATAGCGCTACCCGTGCGCCCCGCGTAGAAGCGGTGTGCGCCGACAAATCCCAGCATCACCGCGAGGAATATCGCTACAAGTCGCGAACGACTTGATGCAGCCGGGTCGCGGCTGGTTCGCGTGATCGCGGACGCACCGCGACGAATGCGGCTGTCTGATTCGGAGAATCGGGCGATACGCAAGCCGTTGCCATCGGTGAATTCGCGGCTCATGATGCGCACACCGTCGAGAAGCACCCACAACAAGAGCGGAACCAAGAATATCGGCACGCCACCGCTCAGAATGGAGAGCACGCCTAGCGCCGTTTGTACCGCGCCCGTGCGCCGATGTCCGACATAAATACGGTGGCCGCCGAGCCAACCGACGAACAGCGCGAGCAGACCCACCGTTTGTGTGTAGTACGGAGAAACACCTGCGTCTGAGTCCGGCTCCACATTGCTGGCTACCATCGCCGGCGGAACTTTCGGCACGCGGAGCAGCGCACGCACGCCGGTCGGCGCATTCGGCTCAACCACCAGCTCAGCGGTATCGCCATAAAGCATCTTCAGGCGCTCACGCGTGTTGGCCAGTCCAATGCCGGTTCCCCCGGTATCCGCACCGCCGAGCCCCAGCCCGTTGTCGGCCACCAGCACTTCGATCTGCTCGCCCACCTGGCGCACCTGAATGGCAATCGTGCCACCTTCGCGCTTGGGTTCCAGCCCGTGCTTGATCGCGTTCTCGACCAGCGTGGCGATCATGGTGGGCGGCAGACTGATGCCGTTCAACTCAGGCGGAACGTTGATCGTGTAATTCAGGCGATCTCCCATGCGGATTTTCAGGAGATCGAGATAGGCGGTCACCACTTCAACCTCTCGCCCAAGCGTGGACGTAGTCTCCCGCATCGTGGGCATCGCGGCGCGCAGGTACGAGATCAAACGCTCCAGCATGTGGCCCGCTTGCGGCGGGTCGATCTCCTGCAACGCCTGAACGTGAGCCAATGTGTTGAACAGGAAATGTGGCTCGACCTGTGCGCGCATGACCATCAGTCGCGCCTCGGCCAGTTGCCGCGCATAACTTTCACTGCGCTCACGCGATTCCGCGATCACCGCGCGCTGCTCGCCCTTCGCCGCGCGCCCGGCAAACGCACGCGCAATCAGCATCAATAGAAAGAGGATCGTGAGGACGCCAAATGAGGCGATACCGACGATAAATTTCTGTGTGTCACTGCCTACGGTCGATTGAATGAGCGCTCGCGTTTCCGGGTCGAAATTCACCGGCGCCGTGGTGGCCTTGCCATCGAAATCAAGCAGCGCCTGACCTTTCTTGCCGAACACGTTGAGAGTGACCGTCACCGCGTCCTTGCCGCCCGAGCTTTGCGTACCGCTTTTGTTGTCCGCGCTGGAAGCGAACGCTTCGGTGTGGCTTTGCAGCTCTTTCAGTTGCTCAATGTTTTCCTGCAACGCCTCGATTTTGGTCGCCAGTTGCTCGATCTTGTCAGTCGCGTCGGGGCTGTCGATATTGCTACGCAGCTTCAGCGCCGCCTGCTCCAGCGCGCGCGATCCCTGCTTGATCTGATCTTGCTGGCTGTCAATCAGCGCCTTTAATTCAGCCGCGCTTTTGACCGTGATTTCGTGTGTCGGCGATGATCGCCCGCGATCAATGTCGGCAATCGCATCATCGATTTCGCGCACCACAGCCGGGTCATCGGCAATGAATCGAAATCCCACGAGCCCGGTACGTGCGCGCTCCAGCACATTTTTTTGAATCGCGAACTTGAATTCCTGTTGCGCGGCCGCCGACTTGAGTTGCCGTTTCAGGCGAATCGAATCGAATGGCAGGGCGAAAAAACCCACCGCGATCAAAACGATCAGGCCGCCCAGTATCAAGCGCCACCAGGGTGTGCCGCCAAAGCCTTTCCACATGCGCTGCCCGAGCGTCGGTAGCGCGACAGGCGATATCGGACGGTCAGTCGCAACGGGCGCTGTGGAGGGGGGCGAGGACGAATTCATCGGAGGGCACGACCAAACTTCATATGCAGCGAAGTTTGCCACCGCCCGCAAGAGATTGCGTCAACGCTGCGACAGAACGGAGGCGAGGAGGATCGGTGACGGGTATTTCGCAGGGGCAGGATCAGCAGCTTTCTGCTGAAACGACCTTTCTATTGGGGCTGATCGCCGAAATGACCGGTAGTCGACTGAGGCATTTTTAGGCGCACAGCCCCTTTATAGTGGAGGTTTGACAAGAAAGATGCTACCGACTTTACTTCGATTTTATGTCAAAACTTGTGATGTTAGTATAACATAATACATAATACATTAGCATTTAGCAAGGCAACGATGAACCTAAGCATCCATCTCCCTGATCCCTTAATCGGAAAACTTGACGCCTACGCCAACGCCATCGCCAAGAGTCGAAGCAGCGTTGTGCGCGAGGCGGTGAGTGAGTATCTGCTTCAGCGCTCTGTTAGCGCGTGGCCCAGCGAGCTTTCGCAATGGATGACGTCGGTGCCGGACACAGAGGCAGCAAACGCCGACTGGCCCAACTTTGACACCATTCGAGACGCAGCCAATGCAAACATGACCCAACGCGACGAATCCAGCTCGCGCTAATGCTCTACCTGCTTGACACAAACATCATCTCCGCCTGGGCTCGCCGCAGCCACCCCGCACTCATGACGCGCATGCTTGCCGTCGCCCCGTCCGATCTTGCCATCAGCGTCCTTGTTGAACACGAGCTGCGCTACGGTTTCGCGCGTAACCCGGCGGTCAAAAGC
>JBBRVM010000489.1:0-3221 GCA_038246865.1 Burkholderiales bacterium | reverse complement strand
TCCATCATCGCAATCGCAGATCGCACGGCAGGGTTCGCATTCGCAAATGACCGCAAATGCCCCCCCCTCGCGGCAAGCTGAACGCTCCGCATGATGGTCCGCTGCGCCGCCGTTGTTTCACCTTGCAGTATCTGGACATGAGCCAACGCCAATAGCATCCGGATTGCATAAGTGGCAAAGCCGCGCTCATCCAGGAAAGTTGACCACCGATGCAGCAGCGTTTCGGCTTCGCCCAGCCTGTTGTCGACAATCGCGACATGCCCGGCTGCATAAGCATTGGCTGCGTCGGCCGTCGTCATGCCGGTGCGCGGTTTCAAATGATCGATATCAGATTGCCAGCCGTTCTTTGCCGCGAGCTTGCGCAGGACAGCAGCGCCGCCGTTGGCCGACAGTAAACGTGCACGTTCTGCATTGATGAAGGCAATCAACCGGTCGAAGCCGCGGACATATCCTATCTTTTCGCCTTCGCTCAGAATAGACAGGCTTTCATCGACTGAGACTTCTGCCGCCAATCGGGCCTTGATCAGAAATCCAGAAACAAGCTGATCGACGACGCCGGTTTCCGTTGCGAGTGGAAGATAGGCATCAACGAGGTCGCGGCTTTCTGCGCAGGCGTTGCGCTCAAATAATACTTCTGCCAGATGCAGGGCAGGCATCGCTGCAGTTGGGCTGATGCGGGAGACAACGCGCGTCGCCGTCGCCAATGCCTGTCGGAAGATCGTTTCCGCACGATCCAACTCGCCCATTTGGATGTAGCAAGCGCCGATTATACTATCGTGCCAGACTGTTGCCCAGCGTCGCCCGTGGGTTTCGAAAATCTCTCGTGCGATCGTCGCCTCGCCGACGCTCGCGCAGTCGAGAAGCTCACGCTTCGCATAAATGATCGACGTCCGCGTCACGGCGTCGTCAAAGGGTGAAACATCGCCTATTGCCGACTGCCACGCCTGACCATGGCGAAGCGCGTTGGGCATATCGTCCATCAGAATATCGAGTTGGAGGCGTCGATGAATCAGTTTGCGCTGGTTCTCTGCCAGCGACTTTGTGCCAACGAGATCGTCTGCAACCAAATCTGTCGACTGCTTGGCGAGCGAAGCTGCTACGGCGCGCAAAATGTGTTGGGCTGTGCTGAACTGCCACGCGAGCGTTGCAGCGTAGGCGCGCTCTAATTGCAGGCCCGGACAAGCGAAGACGAGGGTCTCGGGCAACAATCGCGAATACCGTAGCAGCGTCGCGCCGTTGCCAGATTGCAGTAGATCCTCCGCCCGACGGTCCAGCAATTCGGCCATCTTGTCGGGGCGGTCTGCCATCTGCAACTGGTGAAGCGCGCGTTCCAAAAGCCCGTTGCGGTCAAGCCAGGCGGCGGCTTTCAAGTGGATTTCGCTTTTTCGCTCGGGCGCGCGTTGGGCGATCTCTTCTGACGAAGCATCGCTGATGATGCTATGATACCTGTACCAGCCCGGCTCAGTCAGCGGAAAAAGAAAAACCTGACGTTTACGGGCCTCGTCCAGCAACTTGGCGCTATCGCTCAGATCAAGGACCTGATTGGCGAGCGCGGCAGAAAACTCTCCCAGTAGCGCGGTTTCGGATACAAATGTTGCCAGGCGGGGTGGCAAACTCGAGATCACCTCTTCATGCACGTAGGCGCTGAGCCGTCTCTCTGAACCCGAGAGCAGATGATGCTCCGCAATTTCGGGATTGTCGCGAATAGCCAGAACAGCGAGCTTCAACCCGGTTGGCCAGCCTTCTGTTTTGTGAATAACGCGGTCGATCAGGACGGGATCATTAAAGCGTGGACATTCGTGCGCGATGAAAGCGCGCGCTTCGGCCTCGGAGAACTGAAGGTCATTGGCGCGCACTTCAAGCAAACTGCCAGTGGTTCGCAGTTTCGCCAATTTCAGCGGCAAACGCGCTCGCGACGCCAGAACCAGCCTCAATTGGCGCGTTCCGGCATTGATAATCGCGGAAATGATTTCGAGCGTGTCATCGGCTTTGACAAAATGAAAATCGTCAACAAAGACCATGACTGGTGCGCTCAGTGTTTCCAGGGCATTGGTGATCGCCACTGCTGTCGCCCGCGTGTTCAGATCGAGGCCGATATCGACCACGTTTCTGAGCTTGTCACTGATTTGAGGCGACGCTTGAGAAATCGCCCGGACAAGGTAACGAGTGAACGTTACCGGATCATCGTCGGTTTCGTCCAAGGAAAACCAGGCCGTCTCCAATCCAGCGTCCCGTGCGCGATCATACCAGCGACGCAGGATTGTGGTCTTGCCATAGCCCGCTGGAGCGATAATCGACGTTACCAAAGTTTGCGACGCGAGTTTGAAATGGTCGTGCAAACGCGTGCGATCAATTTCATCGCACTCAAGCGTACGCGGCGGCGAAAGCTTCGCCGACGCTAGTGCTGCCGCCAGCGCTGCACTGGCGGATTGCGATGGCCTCCCGTCCATCTTTCCTCTCATTCGGAGTATGCTTCTTATATATCTCTTTTTGTAACGTACCCCGCCAAGCAAGTCTTATGCAAATTGCCCTCGCACCAGACCGCTCTTTGACGGCACCAGGTTGGCGTCGACGCCCCGGCTGTCGAAGGCACCGGCCGGTGCCAGGTCATTGCCACTTCTGAAATACACCGGTAGCTGTAGCGCCTCGGCGAGCGCCAGGGCGGTCGCCGTATCTGCTGTATCGCCCTCTTCGTCCAGAATATCGCACCAGGCCAGAGCGCCGAGTCGGCCGCGTTTTGCAACGTATTTAAAAGCCACCTCCGATAGCGAGCAACCTTCAGCAAGCATTTCGGGCACAATCGACGGCATGATGTGCCCGGGCATGATGATGTCATCCTTTGTGCAAGAGTCAGCGCCTATGACATTCAAGGTCAAAGCACGCTCGAAGGCGGAAATCCCCGTCTCGTTGCATTCGGTCGCCTCAATGCTGCAAAGAAACACGGGTGCACCCGGTCGCGCCCTGGCTCCCGGAAGAGGCTGAATACCAAGGGAATACGCAGTTGCCGCGCGCAGGGCTGCGCTCACAACTCCGCGACCATGGGTTGCCATGATATTGACAGTGTTTGGAGACACATGTGCGCCAGACTGGAGAAAAATGGCGCGCCCTCGGCCTACAAGGGCGGTGCGCTCGATTGCGATGGCCAGTGGAAACTCTGCTGGAAAATCGGTCATATCAGGCAATCTCCATCGCTTTGTCGGTTCGGCAAAACTGCCCGTCAT
>JBBRVM010000488.1:0-3228 GCA_038246865.1 Burkholderiales bacterium | reverse complement strand
GAGTTTCGCGGTCATCCGCGAGATCGGCGTCGAGACGGGCGGATCAAATATCCAGTTTGCCGTGAACCCGGAGAATGGACGCATGATCGTGATCGAGATGAATCCGCGGGTGTCGCGTTCATCAGCGCTGGCCTCGAAAGCGACCGGTTTCCCGATTGCCAAAGTCGCAGCGAAATTGGCTGTGGGCTACACGCTGGACGAGTTGCGCAACGACATCACGGGCGGCGCAACCCCTGCGTCATTCGAGCCGACAATCGACTATGTCGTCACCAAAATTCCACGCTTCGCCTTCGAGAAATTCAAGGAAGCTGACCCGCATCTCACCACGCAAATGAAGAGCGTGGGCGAGGTGATGGCCATTGGTCGCACCTTCCAGGAATCGCTGCAAAAAGCATTGCGCGGGCTAGAGGTCGGCGTTGATGGCTTCAATCTGAAATCGGTCGATGCCGACAAGATCAGCGAGCAGCTATCGAATCCGACCCCGGATCGCCTTTGGTACGTGGCGGACGCGTTTGGTGTGGGTATGTCGGTCGCGGAAGTGTTCGAAGACACCGCGATTGATCCGTGGTTTCTGGAGCAGATCAAGCAGATTGTTGACCTTGAACTCGCGATTGAAAAGCGCACGCTGGAATCGATCAGCGTCGATGAGATGCGTCACTTGAAGCGCAAAGGTTTCTCGGATCGTCGTCTCGCATATTTGCTCAAAACAGATCAGGACGCGCTGCGTACCGTGCGTCACGCACTCGGCGTACGACCCGTCTACAAACGCGTCGACACCTGCGCTGCCGAGTTCGCGACCAAGACCGCCTACATGTATTCGACCTACGAGGACGAGTGCGAAGCAGAGCCTTCGAACAAGAAAAAAATCATGGTGCTCGGCGGCGGGCCGAACCGCATTGGTCAGGGCATCGAGTTCGACTATTGCTGCGTGCATGCCGCGATGGCGTTGCGCGAAGATGGTTACGAAACCATCATGGTTAACTGCAATCCCGAGACGGTTTCGACTGACTACGACACTTCGGATCGCCTCTACTTTGAACCGGTGACGCTCGAGGACGTTCTGGAGATCGTGCACGTCGAGAAACCCGTCGGCGTGATCGTGCAGTACGGCGGGCAAACACCACTGAAACTGGCGCGCGATCTGGAGCGCTGTGGCGTGCCGATCATCGGCACCACGCCGGACGCAATTGACGTCGCCGAAGACCGCGAGCGCTTCCAGAAATTGCTGCAAGAAATTGGCCTCAAGCAACCGCCGAATCGCACCGCACGCGACGAAGCGAGCGCCTTGCGTCTGGCCGTTGAAATCGGCTACCCACTCGTCGTTCGCCCAAGCTACGTGCTCGGTGGCCGCGCGATGGAAATCGTTCATGCGCCGGAAGATCTGGAGCGCTACATGCGCGAAGCGGTGAAGGTGTCTAACGATTCGCCAGTGCTTCTTGATCGTTACCTGAACGACGCGATTGAAGTCGACGTTGATGCGCTCTGTGACGGCACCGATGTTGTTCTGGGTGGCATCATGGAGCACATCGAGCAGGCGGGCGTTCACTCAGGGGATTCGGCGTGTTCGCTGCCGCCGTATTCGCTGTCGGACGAATTGCAGGACGAGTTGCGCCGGCAGACCGTGCTCATGGCGATGGCGCTCAAAGTCGTCGGTCTCATGAACGTGCAGTTCGCGGTTAAAGTCGAAGACGGCAAAGACGTCGTCTACGTGCTCGAAGTGAATCCACGCGCCTCGCGCACGGTGCCGTTTGTTTCCAAAGCGACGGGCCGTCAGTTGGCCAAGATTGCCGCACGCTGCATGGCCGGTCAATCGCTCAAGTCGCAAGGCATTGTGGGCGAAGCGCTGCCGCCGTATTTCTCGGTGAAAGAAGCGGTCTTCCCGTTTAACAAATTCCCCGGTGTCGACACCATCCTGGGCCCGGAAATGAAGAGCACCGGCGAAGTCATGGGCGTGGGCTACAGCTTTGCTGAAGCGTTCGAAAAGTCCCAGCTCGCGGCCGGAACACGTTTGCCGACAAGCGGCAAAGTCTTCCTCTCGGTGAAGCAGGCTGACAAGACAAAAATCGGCGAGGTCGCGCGCATCCTGCACGAAGTTGGCTTTGTGCTGGTCGCCACCAAAGGCACGGCGGCGGCGGTTGCCGCGGCCGGTGTGCCGGTAGAAACCGTTAAAAAAGTGCAGGAAGGTCGCCCCAATATCGTGGACATGATCAAAGACGGTCAGCTCGCGCTGGTGATCAATACGGTGGAAGAGAAGCGCGGCGCCGTAGCCGACAGCTCCTACATCCGCCGGGCTGCGCTCGCGGCCCGCCTGCCGATCTACACCACCATCGCCGGCGCCAGGGCCGCTGCGATGGGCATTCAGGACGGCCCCGAGTTAACCCCATACCCGTTGCAGTCACTTCTGAAAGAAGTTGTAGTACAGTAGAACCGTTAACGCCGTTACTAATTCGGCCCGCCGAGAGCGAAATCGGCGGGCTTTGTTTTTTTGTGAGTGAGCAGTGAGCAGTGACAAGTGAGCAGTAAGTCGCCCCAGTTCATTTGTCACTGCTTACTCGTCACTTTCCCGAGCCCATCATGAGCACAATCCCCCTGACCAAAGTCGGCGCAGAACAACTCAAGGTTGAATTGCATCGCCTGAAGACGGTTGACCGTATCGAGACTTCGCGCGCGATTGGTGAAGCGCGCCTGCAAGGCGACATCAGCGAAAACGCCGATTACGACGCTGCAAAAGAACGGCAGTCGTTCATCGAGGGCCGCATTCAGGAAATCGAAGGCAAGCTCGGCAACGCTCAGGTGATTGACCCGAAAACGATCAACTCCGAGGGCAAAGTTGTTTTCGGCGCCACCGTTGAATACGAAGATTGCGATACCGAAAAGCGCTCCACCTATCAAATCGTCGGTGAAGACGAAGCCGATTTCAAAATCGGCAAAATTTCAATCGGCTCACCACTCGCTCGTGCGTTCATCGGCAAAGCCGAGGGCGATGTGGTCGAAGTGCAGGCGCCGGGCGGTGCTCGCGACGTCGAGATCGTAAGCGTTCGCTACGTCTGATCGCCCTTAAGCGTGCGGCGCAATCCGGTTGCGCCTCAAATCGGCGTTAAACGGCCAATAACTCTACGTCAAACACCAGGGTCGCATTCGGCGGGATGACCCCGCCTGCGCCCCGTGCACCATAGCCTAATTCCGAAGGGATGATCAGCGTGCGTGAGCCGCCGATTTTCATACCTT
>JBBRVM010000487.1:0-3234 GCA_038246865.1 Burkholderiales bacterium | reverse complement strand
TGGCTTATTCAGTGGTGGCCTACCGCAGGCTGTCTCGGCAGATTCATCTGCATCGGCCCGATGGAATCTACGAGCGGTACAACTTGTATCTGCTGGCGGGTGCCTGGGCGCGGCGCCGCTTCGGATTGAAGCTGTTGCTAGAAGTCAACGCCCCAATGGCAGTTGAGCGCATGCAGTACGGCGGCCTGAGTTGGCCAAGCCTCGCACGTTGGGCCGAAGTCTATGTGTGGAAGCAGGCCGACGTAATTCTTCCGGTGACGCAGGTTCTAGCAGAACACATGGTGGCCATGGGTGTAGATCGCAAGCGGATCGTCGTAATTCCGAATGCGATCAACGATGCTCACTACTGCGACTTACCCACCGCCGAGGAGGCCAAGCGCCACTTAGGGTTGCAAGGCAGACTCGTCATAGGATTTACCGGCTTCGTTCGTGAGTGGGACCGACTGGACCGCATTGCCGCCTGGATAGCGCTCCGTGCACCACTTCACAACGTTCACCTACTGGTAATAGGCGACGGGCCGGCCCGATCCGAGATCGAGATTGCTGCTGAGCGACTGGGCGTTAGCGATCGCGTGACATTCACTGGTGTTGTGCCACGGGATCGCGTTCCGATGCTGTCTATGGCCTTCGACATTGCGTTACAGACTGCGCTAGTTCCTTACGCATCGCCGTTGTGTCTCTTTGAGTACCTGGCGCTTGGCAAGGCCACTGTTGGCCCGAACCAGGCCAACCATCGCGAGATCCTCACTGACGAGGTGGACGCCATGCTCTATGACCCGGACGACGCTGCGGGTATCGAGCAGGTGCTTGATCGCCTCTGTGCTGACACGCATTTGCGCCACCGTATCGGAGTGCAGGCTCGTTGTTTGATTGAGCAACGTGAATTGACATGGCGACAGCACGCGTCAAAGGTGGCGTCGCTGTTTGTAGTGCCAAGGGAGTTGAGTTGACTCAGCCCGGTAAAAAGCTGCGGATTCTGACCTTCTCGACACTGTATCCAAGCAGCAACCGACCGGGTCATGGCATCTTCGTTGAGACACGACTACGCGAACTTCTCGGCGGCGGTAGTGTCGAAGCAAAAGTTGTAGCGCCGGTTCCGTGGTTTCCGTTTTCGGACACGCGCTTCGGCGAATACGGACGTATCGCTGCAACGCCTGCGCGCGAAACTCTCAATGGCATTGACGTACTCCATCCCCGCTACGCCCTTCCGCCGAAAGTGGGGATGAACGTTGCGCCCTTCACACTAGCGTTGGGCGCCCGTGGGTCCTTACAGCGGCTTTTGGATGAAGGATTCGACTTCGACATCATAGACGCGCATTACTACTATCCTGATGGAGTGGCGGCCGCCGTTCTCGCAGGCTGGTTCAAGAAGCCGTT
Organism: Burkholderiales bacterium; assembly: GCA_038246865.1. Lineage (GTDB taxonomy): Bacteria > Pseudomonadota > Gammaproteobacteria > Burkholderiales > Casimicrobiaceae > Casimicrobium. Next base: position 1,857 of record JBBRVM010000487.1, on the reverse strand, counting down.
CACGGTCACTGCCAGAGGAACAGACTTGAACCTGATCCCGAAGTATGCAATCCCGCGTCTACTGATGCGATGGACAGCCCGCCGTGCAAATTCTTCGATTGGAGTCTGTCGCGCGCTCGTAGACGTCTTGAGATCGTGGAAAGTCAATCCGGATCGTTTGCATGTCTTCCGTAACGGTGTCGACTTGAAGAGGTTCTATCCGTTACCGCAGGACGAGGCTCGATCAGCCCTGCGCCTCGCAGGGGCCCCCTTGCTGCTCTCAGTGGGGTACTTGATAGAGCGCAAGGGCCATCACATTCTGATCGAGGCACTTGCCGCACTTCGCGACACGCTGCCTGCCGCGCATCTGGTCTTGGTCGGCGATGGGCCGGAGCGTGATCGGCTGCAGGCACTTGTGCTGCGATTGGGTCTGCAGGGCCAAGTCACTTTTGCGGGCGCTGTGAAGAATGTTGACCTCTATCGTTGGTACAGCGCAGCCGATCTCTTTCTGTTGGCATCCAGTCGTGAAGGGTGGGCCAATGTGCTTCTCGAGGCCATGGCATGCGGAACGCCAGTTGTGGCCACGGACATATGGGGCACGCCGGAGGTCGTCGCGGACGCATCGGTCGGTCGGCTAGTAGATCGGCGCGAAGGTGCTGCTTTCGCGGAAGCTATTCTCGACCTCTGGAGATGCAAACCTGAAAGAAGCCTGATAAGGCGCTACGCCGAGGGTTTCAGCTGGAAACATACCAGCGACGCGCAATTGGCACTCTTCACTCGAATTGCGGGGCAGAAAGCGATGGGTGATCATGTGTGATGTTTTGGCGGGTGGTATGGGTGGTCCTGTTTTGGTCTTCCGCGACATTGCAGGCTATTCTTTCTACAACCTCAACAGCCGCTAATGAGTACGAAGCGCCCCTTTCCTGCCCTTGATGCCGTGGGGCGTGCGTTGCTCACTTCAACGCAGACAATGATTCGCCTGACGTCAAAGGAGGCTGCGCCTTGCTAACCGCAGTGCTCGGGCTGATGATTATTGCGATCGCGGCTATCGCTATCCGGCACCCGTGGGTCGGGATATTGGGGTGGACATGGATTAGCCTCATGAACCCCCACATTATGTCTTGGCGATTGGCCACGATGCCGGTCGCGGCGACTGTTGGTGGTGCTGTACTGATCGGGTTGTTCGTCACCGCAGACAAGCGCAATCTCACTCTCGGGCGAGAGGGCGTAGTTCTGGTGTTGTTCATGGCGTGGATGACGCTCACGCTGCCATTCTCGTATCACTTAGCGCCAAGCTTCGACCTCTGGGTCAGAGTGATGAAGATAGACCTGATGATCCTTGTTTCACTCGTTTTGCTGCACTCGCGGATGCATATCATGGCGCTTGCGTGGGTAGTGGCGGGTTCGATTGCCTTTTACGGAGTGAAGGGGGGGCTTTTCACGCTGGCAAGTGGCGGTAACTACCGAGTATGGGGACCTGAAGGTACCTACATTGGTGGAAACAACGAAGTCGCGCTCGCTTTGATTATGGTCATTCCGTTGTTGCAGTTTCTTCGGCTCAATTCGAACAGTCCATGGATTAAGGGGGGCTTGTTGCTGGCCATGCTTCTATGTGCCGTCGCCGCGATCGGGAGTCAGTCGAGAGGCGCGTTACTTGCCATCGCTGCCATGGGCGCAGTATTGTGGTGGCGAAGCCGCGCTCGCGCCCGAACACTAGTGGTGCTTCTAGTTGTTGCGGTCGGCGTGCTGTCGTTCATGCCCGACGCGTACATGGATAGAATGTCAACAATTCAGACCTACGATCAAGACGCCTCAGCCATGCAGCGCATCAATGCATGGCACATGGCCTGGAATATTGCGAAGGACAATTTATTCGGG
>JBBRVM010000486.1:0-3247 GCA_038246865.1 Burkholderiales bacterium | reverse complement strand
CGGCCACGGCTTGCGTGACTTGTTTCAGATGCAGACCATCAACCTCAGCGTCGGCGTATGGGTCGGTTTTCTTGCCCTCTTCGGCATCGCCAGCGACGACGGCGTCATCATGGCCACCTACATTGGTCAACGCCTCGACGCAGCCCCGTCCGGGACCGTGGCCGACATCCGCGCCCGCATCCTCGAAGCCGGTTCCAAACGCGTGCGCCCGGCGATGATGACCATCGCCACCACCATCCTCGCGCTGCTCCCCGTGCTGACCTCCACCGGTCGCGGATCGGATGTGATGATCCCCATGGCGATCCCCACATTCGGCGGCATGTTGTTCGGTATCATCACTGTCTTCGTGGTGCCCCTGCTCTACTGCTCCCTGGAAGAATTCAGACTCCGTTTTCGGCGTCAGGAGCGAGATCCGGCGGATATTGCGTCACGTGTCGACCCATGAAAACACTGACGAACAATTCGAAAGGAATCATTATGGCACGAAAACCTGCCAGCGAATAAATACGCGGCTTTCACTGTTATCCCAGCATCACAAACGGACGCTTGTGATTCATGCGTGCTCAGTCACCGTAGGCGCGTTCGCACTCAACTACCTTTGGGAAAACATGCAGTGTCCATGGTTCTTCATACATCGGGGCGGGAATACCGGACAGATCGCGATGGTCATCGCCACACTCGGTGACGTCGCGATGACGTGGATCGCGCAGGGTTTGGTCGCCGTCGCTTCGGGGCGCTGGCTGTGGCTGCTTCGACCTTGGCACTGGCGGCAGTGGGCAGCGTTGCTTGGCGCGGCCCTGGGGCTGAGTGTCCTCGTCGAGAGTTGGGCTCTGGCTACCTCGCGTTGGGACTACACAGCCATAAATCCACGTGTGCCTGGCACGACGATTTCGGTGCTGCCAGTGGCGCAACTGCTTCTCTTGTTTCCTTTTACGTTTGGGCTGTCACGCAACCTCATCCGACTGGCTGCAAGTCCAAGTGCTATGGCCGGAACAAAACGAACACAGAACACGGAACGATAAGAGACAATCTGCCGGCAAAGATCGGAGTGGAACAATGGCAACCAGGAAAGAAGCAACAGCATGAATGAACCGAATTCCATGACGACAGGCACCGACAAAAGGCAGAAAGACGCTCCCTCTCCTGCGACCAGCGACAGGCCGGGAGGTTCGGTGGGCGCAATGCTGCGCCTGCTGATGTACACGGTCATTGTGCTTTCGCCGCTGATTCTGCTCGCGTTGCTGCGTCCGCCAACCGACCACAGCTTCGTCTACACAATCGGCAAGAACCTGGCGCTCACCGGGTTCACCATCCTCGCCATGCAGTTCGTGATCTCCGCGCGGTTGAAATGGATCGAGCAGCCATTCGGAATGAATATGCTCTTCCACTTTCACAAAGCGATGGCAATTGTCGCATCGCTGCTGTTGATCTCTCATCCAGTGCTCCTCGCGCTCGGCGGCCCGGGCTGGTCACTCCTCCTCGACCCGCAGGTGATGTGGCACATTTGGCTGGGTCGAATTGCGCTCCTGATCGTCCTCGGCCACGTGTTGCTCGCGAGTCTGCGCGGCATCATCAAGCTAAATTACGAAACGTGGCGATTCGTTCACAATCTCGGCGCAGTGCTGATTTTACCGCTCGGCTTTTTCCATAGCTGGAACGCCGGCGGAGATTTTCAGACTATCTGGATGAAATCACTGTGGGTCGCTCTGCCTTCTGTGGCAGTCGGAAGCTATCTCTGGCATCGCGTGCTACGCACACTGTTTCTCCGACGCCACCCCTACAAAGTGACCAGCGTGAGCCAGGAAGCCGCAGGGGTTTGGACAATCGCGCTGACGCCACCGGAGGGTATTTCTCGCTTCGAGTATCTTCCAGGACAGTTTCACTTCCTCACGCTTCTACGCGCACCCAATTTGCCGGTGGAGGAACACCATTGGACCATCTCTTCGAGTCCGATCGAAGCGGGCGTGATCCGTTCGACGATTAAGGAATCCGGCGATTTCACCGCGTCCATCGGCAAGACCAAGCCGGGCGACGCCGCCATCGTTAACGGGCCGTTCGGGCGTTTCTCGTATGTGTTGCATCCCGATGAGCGTGAAACCGTATTTATCGCTGGTGGCATCGGCATCACGCCGCTCATGAGCATGCTACGGCACATCCGCGACACGCGCGCGGAACGAACCGTAACGCTCCTCTTCAGCAACACCAATGAGAGAGATATCGTTTTCCGGGATGAGCTTGCCGAGATGGAGCGTGACGGCGTGGCAGGGCTGAAGGTCGTCCATGTGCTGAGCAGGCCGTCCGACGAATGGAAGGGCGAGCGCGGTCGTCTCGACGAAGACAAGATCAAACGATTCGCCGGGCCGGAACTCGTGCGGTGCGCGTTCTACGTGTGCGCGCCACCAGGACTCCTGGACCAAACGATTCGGACCTTGCGCAAGGCACATGTTCCAGCAGCGAGCATCCATTTTGAACGTTTCCAACTCTGACTTCTATTTGCCTATGAAGCCGTTAACCAATCTCAAGTCCTTTCTGGCCGTAGTGCTGATCCTGATTGTGTCCTCCTCACTACTGATTGCGAGTTTTCGCAACCACGTGCCCGGAGCCGGAGGCCACGAGCAAAGCGACGTGCCTCACAGTACGGGGTCACGCATCCACACTGAGCCGGAGAATAGAGAAACCATGACCACGACGCGCCCCAATCCAGTAACGGGAAGCCATGAATAAGAACGCCCTTGCCTTCCGTGCGCCGGGACCTGAGCCCCGTTGGACGTCCTGCGCCAAGGACAGCATAGGCACGGCGGATCACAATAGGACGATTTTCAGGTGGGGATCGCTGGTTCTCTTCCGACCCCTAAGACAGCATGACAGCCAGGCAAAGAAATCATTTTTATGAAACATAGCGATCATCCGCCAGAGAAGTCGGCTACAGCCAAAAGAGAACCCGAAAAGAAGGCGGCCCGCGACGAGGTCGCCAAGAAGGCCTACGCCATCTATGAAAAAGAAGGGCGTCCCCAAGGGCACGACAAGCAGAATTGGTTGGAGGCTGAAGCCGAGATGTCGGCCCACAGCTCGGATGAACATAAAGGTCACGGCGATCATCACGCGCACATGGCGGCGAATTTCCGCAATCGGTTCTGGATCTCGCTGGTTCTGACCCTGCCGATTCTCGTCCTCTCGCCGTTGCTCCAGAAGTTGGTGGGGCTGCGGGACGCGATCCATTTTCCCGGCGACATTTACGTTCTGTTCG
>JBBRVM010000485.1:0-3270 GCA_038246865.1 Burkholderiales bacterium | reverse complement strand
TCAACACGACTCCCTCACACGACTGAAGTCAACTACGTTTCGCAATACTACATTAGGCACCATGCCAAAGTTGCGCGAGTTTCGTGACGATGGCAGCGACAGCAGCAGCACAGCGGCGAGCTACGATTTTTTGACATCCGATGGCATAGCGGCTCGTATTCGCACGAAACAGCCGACCGAGGCGACTCAACCAATTTCGTGGCTGGTTGCCGCAGCAAATCCTGACAGCCGCAGTACATTCAACGGCGGCGGCGCGTCGCGACCATCGATCCAGTCTAAGTTCGCAACTGCGGTTGTCGAAGTTCGTAACACAGGCGCGACGTCGATCGGACCAGGTTACCTCTGGACGATCAAACGCACTTACCCACTTTTTGGTCAATCGTTGCCCGAACGCCAAGTCAGCGATTTGCTGGAAGGGATCGCGCTGTTGCGAGCCCAGCCGACAAGCGGCTCCATCGCGGTCTATGGCGAAGGCGAAACCGCTACGCTCGCAATCTACGCTGCTTTGCTCGATCCAACAGTCGATGAGATAGTTTTAGCCAATCCACCGGTAAGTCACGAAAACCCAGAAACCGAAGCGTACCTCGGTGTATTACGAGTCGGCGACTTGCCGCAAAACTTAGCGCTCGCGTTTCCGCGAAAAATCACCTTTATCGGCGAACTGCCGCAAGCGTATCAGTGGACCCAAGACTTATACGATCGCTTAGGCGCGAAGGATAAGTTTCGGGTTTTACCAAGTATTCGTCTGTGGCAACCAAGCAGCTCAAACTGAACAATCATATCGAATCTTAGATTGACTCGGCGAAAACTTGGCGAGAACTTCGTTGTCCAGCCAGGTTGCCGCGCTTTCGGACTTCGCAAAACTGAATCAGGTCGGCATCGGCGTGATCTTTCGATATACGCTCCCCGCATACGGCCGCTAAGACCCTTGAGGAATACGGTGCCACTGAGAAAGATCAGGGAAACCAATGCGATCTTCGCAAACCAACTTTCGTAAAGAGCTTGTCTAGCGATCTGTGGGCAGCGGGAATAAGGTTCGTCAACTGAGTTCGATGGTACATTTTCATTCTCCGATTCCCTAATGTAAGATTTTTCAAATGAGCTGTGTAACGACCGCCTCGTTATCGACTACAATACAGGTCCCGCCTTCGACCTTCATGGTCGCGACATGCACGTATTGACGGACGAAATCACAATCCGAAACTCATAGGGACCCCTAGACCATGAGAACCCCACCAGCAAGCGCCCACATGAATTCTTTTCCTCCATTGCCCGTCCCCTGCGTGGGACCGTCCTCGTTCAGACGAAGCTTCATGCAGATTGGTCTCACCGGCATGGCGACGCTGAGTTGGCCCGGGTTGCTCAAACTGCGCGCGGAAAATGCAGCAGGTCCGAAGAGCGAGCGCAAATCCATCATCATGGTTTGGCTGCCGGGCGGTATGTCGCACATCGACACCTACGATCCGAAGCCGGACGCTAGCAGCGAGTATCGTGGGCCTTTTAAGACAATCAGTACCAAGGTGCCCGGCACGACCTTTACCGAGTTGCTTCCGATGAACGCGAAGATCGCGGACAAGTTCACCATTGTCCTTTCGATGAATCAGACTGCCGGCGGCCATCCGGCGGGCACAATGCAGATGTTCTCTGGTGATCCTGACACACGCGACAAGCCAAAGCCGCGTTTACCGGATTGGATGTCCGTGGCTCACTATCTGCGTTCCAAGGAAGGTGGTCGGGTCAATCCGCTTCCGAATTACATAGGCGTGCCAGCCGCATCGTCGGAGTATTCGAGTGCTGCATATCTTGGCGACGCCTACTCGCCGTTCGCCGTCAGCGACGATCCGAACCGTCCAAACTTCCAGGTGCCGAACATCGGCCTTGCCGACGCAGCAGAGACTCGTCGGCTCAGCGACCGACTCGCTCTGCGCCGCAGTTTGGACACGTTGGAGCGCGCGTTTGATCGCGAGGGCGAACTCGGCGCGCTGGATCAGTTCGAGGCCCAGGCGGCCACGCTGCTTACCAATCCGAAGACGCGAGAAGCCTTTGACTTGAGCAAGGAAGACAAGGCCACGCGTGATCGCTACGGACGCAATCGCTGGGGCCAGCAGCTTCTCCTGGCACGTCGTCTTGTCGAAGCCGGCGTCGAGATTGTCACGAGCAACCTTAACGGCCCGCTTTGCGGTCGCGTGCAGAACTGGGATGACCACGCGGTGAACCAGCACCAGTTCGAAGCGCTCCGTTTCCGCATGCCGACCTATGACCGCTGCGTCTCTGCCTTGATCGAGGATATCTTCACCCGTGGTCTCGATAAAAAAGTACTTGTGGTCGTCACGGGCGAGTTTGGTCGCACGCCGAAGATCAGCTTTGACCGCAGCACGGGCCCCGGTGATGCCAGCGGACCGACGGGCACTTTACAGCCCGGACGCGACCACTGGCCGCGTGCCTTCACGAGTCTATGGGCCGGTGGCGGCATCCAAGCCGGTGGCGTGATCGGCGCGAGCGACAAACGCGGCGAGGACGTCGTCGAGCGCCCCTGCAACGCGAGCGACTTCTTGGCGACCATCTATCACCACCTCGGCATTGACTACGCCAAGACCACCATCGACGACCTCAACGGCCGTCCGACGCACATTGTCTCGAATGGTCGCGCGATCCCGGAGCTCATCTCATGAGACGATTACTTCTTATCCAGATCGCACTCGTTCTGTCATGCCTCAATCTCCATGCCGAAGAGCCTTTGAGTTTCGTGCGTGACATTCAGCCCATTCTGACGAAGTCTGGCTGCAATGCAGGCGCGTGCCATGCCAAAGCCATCACCGGCCAGCGCGGCTTTCGCCTCAGTGTGCTCGGTTTCGAGCCGGAGGAGGACTACGAAGCAATCGTGAAGCAGTGCAAGGGCCGCCGTGTATTCCCGCCTGCGCCAGAAGAAAGCCTGCTCATCACGAAAGGTGCCGCCATCGTGCCGCACACGGGCGGCAAGAAACTGGAGCCCGACTCCGAAATGTATAAGACCCTCGTGCGCTGGGTCGCCCAGGGGATGCCCTATACGCAGCCGAACGAGCCCACGCTAGAGGCGATCGCTGCGGAGCCCGCGCGCATTACCTTGTAGCCGAATTCCACTGAGCAACTCAAAGTCACCGCTCGCTATTCCGATGGCAGTAGCCGCGATGTGACGAAGCTCGCACTGTTTGAGGCCAATGACACTGCCATGGCGTCCGCGACCGATTCCGGACTCGTCAACACCCTCGACCTGCCGGGCAATGTAGCGGT
>JBBRVM010000484.1:0-3283 GCA_038246865.1 Burkholderiales bacterium | reverse complement strand
TTGCAGTGAAAACGTCGATGAAGCGGTCCGTTGTTTGAGCGTAGCGAGTTTCGGACCGCGCGACATTTTCGCTGCAAATCTCGGATCAGGGCGAATGTCGGGGTCGCCTTTTCTTTGGTGACTTTCTTTTGGCGAAGCAAAAGAAAGTTACTGCCCCGCGCGGCATGAGCGCGTTGGTCGCACACTGCTTGTGGTTCAGGAATTGCTTCACAATGCGCCTATGAATCCACCGCCAAAAATCCACCGCCTCCACTCCGTAACCCCCACCCAAATCGACCAACTCTGCGGCGTCCTCATCGACTGTGTAGAAGGAGGTGCATCCATCAGTTTCATGCTGCCGATGACGCGCGAGAAAGCCGAGCGCTTCTGGCGTGGCGTTGCGGATGGGGTGGCGAACAACGAGCGCGTTTTGTTGGTTGCGCAGAACGAGCGGGGCGAAATCATTGGCAGCGTTCAGGTCGTCCTCGAGCAACCCGAGAACCAGCCGCATCGGGCTGACATTTCGAAGATGATTGTGCATCGTAGTGCGCGTAAACAGGGCATCGCTGCGGCGCTGATGGTGGCGGCGGAGGTTGAGGCTTTGCGCGAATGCAAGACTGTGCTGGTGCTGGATACGGCTAGCGATGAGGCGGAGCGCGTTTACCGGAAGCTGGGCTGGCAGGCGTGCGGCGTGATTCCGGACTTTGCGTTGTTGCCGGGCGGGGAGTTGTGTGCTACTACTTATTTTTATAAGCGGCTTGAGCCGGCATGAGCGCGCTCGTCTTGCCGCGTTCCCCACTCACCCTAGCTCTCTCCCGCGAGAGGAGAGGGGACAGAACGTAGGACGGTACGATTACATCTGCTTGAACAGATGCTGGTAAGCACGCGACACGGGCAACGGTTTCGGCGCCCCTTTCACGTTCAACGTCACGCGTCCATCACCATCGCGTTTGCTCGATGTGACGCAGTGAATATTCACCACCGTCCCGCGATGGACTTGCCAGAATTGTTCGCTGTCGAGCGATTGCAGCAGCTCGGCTAACGGCATACGGATAACGTGTTCGCCGTTGGCAGTGTTGACGATGGTGTATTTGTCGTCGCTTTGAAAGTGGAGGACTTCGTCGACCGAGATTTGATAGGTGACCTCGCCGCGACTGGCGCGAATCCAGCGGAGCTTTTGCTGTGCTGTGCCGCCCGTGGTCGAGGCAGCGCGTGAGAGCAGGTTGATGATTTGCGAGAGGTCAGGCGCGGGGGCGCTTTGCGCGAATGCGGCTTTGAGGCGGGTGACGGTTTGCTGCAATCGCTCCACTGTCGCGGGTTTCAGCAGATAGTCGATGGCTTCGTTTGCGAAGGCCTGGACGGCGTATTGATCGTAGGCGGTGACGAAGACTACGCGCGTGGCTGTTTCGATGCCCTGGGCGACTTCGATGCCGGTCTGGCCGGGCATTTTGATGTCGAGGAACGCGATGTCGGGCTCGTGCTCGGCGATCATCTGCGCGGCCTCATTGCCGTTGGTGGCGATGGCTACGACTTGAAGTTCGGGCCAGAGGGCCGCGAGCTTGTCGCGAAGGTCTTCGCGGAGAAGGGATTCGTCGTCGGCGATTAGGGCGGTGGTCATAGATATGAGTGGCTTTGTAGGGCGGGCACTGCCCGCCTTGTGAACTATCGGGGCTGCAGCCCGCAAATATTGGCGCTTCGCGGGGGACTACGAGGCGGGCAATGCCCTCCCGACTGGGGCCGTGATGGTGATCACAGTCCCGGGAGAAGCATCCGCCACTGTCAACGTCGCCTTACCGTCGTAGAGTACGGCCAGCCGTTCGCGCAAATTGGCTAGCCCAACACCCGCCCCCGAACTGTCGGCGTGATCCGAAAATCCAAGGCCGTTATCGGCAACCGTGAGCACCATCGACTCGCCCGAACGCCGCGCCGTCACGCGTACTCGCCCGCCTTCAACCTTCGGCTCCAAACCATGCTTGATTGCATTTTCAATGATGGGTTGCAACAGCATCGGCGGCAACGACGCACCCTGCAAGTCCGCATCAATATCGAACTCAAATTGCAGCCGATCTCCCATCCGGATTTTTAGCAACTCCAGATAGTTGCGCAGCAGATCAACCTCCTGCTTCACGGTGCCTTCCTGTGCACGGCTGGCGGTCAAGCTTTGCCGCAAATAGGCGATGAAGTTGTCGAGCATGAGGCTCGCTTTGTCGGGTGCGCGGGGGATCAGCGTTTGAATGCTGGCGAGCGTGTTGAACAAGAAATGGGGCTCGATTTGCGCTTGCAACATGCGCATCTGAGCTTGCACCAGTTGCTTCTCGCTGGAGACCACTTTCAGGTTCTCTCGCGCCATGATTTCGTCTACTTTTTTCTGTTCCCATTCGTTGCCGAAGAAAGAGCGACCAGCGAACACCGACAGGCCCTGTATGGTTAGACCAATGCCCCAGCCGATCATCGGCCAATGCGCCCAAATCTTCCCACCCATGGCATAGTTGACAATCCAGAGCGACGGAATGACGACGGCGTACGCCGTGGCCGTGAGGTAAAAGCCCTTGATTTCCTTAACGTGCTTCCGGGCGACGCGCGTTGCCTCTTCGCGACGAGCCCCCGCGTAGTCGAAGGTCGGACTCATTTCTCGTCGCTTTCCATGAGGGCTTTGACTTTCTTGTCCTCCCACTCCTGCGAGAAGAAACTCCAGAATGGCAGCACTGACAGGCCATGAACGAGCACGCCGATGCCCCACCACAACGTCGGCCAGACCGCCCACCACATCCACGCATTGGCCCTACCCTCCATGTTGTAGATGGTCCACGCATTGAAGGCCCACAGCCCGGCATTCACTAGCAGGTAAACAAAGAGGTGTCGATAAAAATCCGCCAACCGGTGTACGCGGCGTCGGATGGCCAGTTCACGTTCGCTCATGCCGGGAAGTATCAGTTCGTCGTCGTCCATGGTCAGATTTTGCGTTGAGTTGAGAATGCACGCAGTCTAAAAATCGAACTTGTGTGCCGCAACAGGTTTCAGACGGAAGATGTGGAAGTTCTCGCGACTGGTCGCCAGAGCTCGCAAGCTGCATGCAGTTTTTTCCACAGATCAGCTTTTGTCTGAAAAGACGACTGCACGGAGGCTCGATCTTCAAAAGATTAATTTACGACTTTTGATCATAGGTGGTTTCCAGTTCAAATTGCGCGGATGGTGGGGCGCAAGAGAGATGCTACTTCGCGCGGGGTCAGCCAACTGAGTGAACGACGCGGACGATCGTTGAGCATGTCCTCGACGTATTGCAAATACTCAGCCGAGTAGTCGC
>JBBRVM010000483.1:0-3315 GCA_038246865.1 Burkholderiales bacterium | reverse complement strand
CGCGCACCTGGATCGAGCTGGCGCTCAGTTCGCCTGTGGTGCTCTGGGCGGGTTGGCCGTTTTTCGAGCGCAGTGTGCAATCGATCCGCAACCGCAGTCCGAACATGTGGACCCTGATCGGCATCGGCGTGGCCGCTGCGTTTGGTTACAGCGTGGTGGCCACAGTGGCACCTGACCTGTTCCCTGCATCTTTCCGCGAGCATGGCCGGGTCGGCGTGTATTTCGAAGCCGCCGCAGTCATCGTGTCGCTGACCTTGTTGGGTCAGCTGCTCGAACTGCGTGCACGTTCCAAGACCTCAGCCGCCATCAAGGCGTTGCTGGGGCTTGCGCCCAAGACCGCACGGCGCATCAGCGACAGCGGCGTCGAAGAAGATATTCCGCTGGATCATGTCCACGTCGGCGATCGCCTGCGCGTGCGGCCGGGTGAGAAAGTGCCCGTCGATGGCACGGTGGTGGATGGCCGCAGCAGTATCGACGAATCGATGCTGACAGGAGAGCCCATACCCGTCGAAAAAACCGCAGGTGAGGGCGTCATCGGCGCCACCATCAATGGAACTGGAAGCCTGATCATTCGTGCGGAGAAAGTTGGCTCCGGCACTGTGTTGGCTCAAATCGTGCAACTGGTCGCCCAAGCCCAGCGCTCGCGTGCGCCCATGCAGCGGATGGCCGATGGGGTCGCCTACTGGTTCGTGCTTGCGGTGCTGGGCATCGCGGTCCTGACGTTCTTGGGCTGGGGCCTGTTCGGCCCGGAGCCGTCGTGGACATACGCGGTGCTCAACGCGGTTTCGGTACTGATCATCGCCTGCCCATGCGCCTTGGGGCTGGCCACGCCGATGTAGATCATGGTTGCCACAGGACGTGCCGCCCAAGTGGGCGTGCTGTTCCGCGACGCACAGGCGATCGAACAACTGTGCACCATCGATACTCTGATCGTCGACAAGACCGGCACGCTGACGGAAGGTCGTCCCGCGTTCCGAGACACGGTCTCTGCCGATGGTTTCGACGTCGATGAACTGTTGCGCTTGGCAGGTAGCCTGGAGCAAGGCAGCGAGCATCCCCTGGCTGAGGCGATTATTGCCGAAACGCGCCAACGCGGCCTGGCACTGACAGCCGCGATCGATTTTGATTCCGTGACCGGTCAGGGCGTCCGTGGGCGCATCGACGGACACGATGTCGCATTGGGCAATCAGGTGCTGATGGTGGCGGTTGGTGCGGACATCGCCCCTGTACTGGACCACGCCGAACGCCTGCGCAGGGAAGGCGCCAGCGTGATGTACCTTGCTGTTGATGGGCGTCTGGCGGGTGCCATTGCAGTCGCAGATCCGATCAAGCCCACGACGCTGGCAGCCCTCAACGCACTGCGTGCGGATGGACTGCAGCTGGTGATGGCGTCCGGCGATGCGCAGGCCACGGCTGAGGCCGTTGGACGTGCCCTCGGCATCCAAGATATCCGCGGCGACGTGCGTCCGCAGGACAAAGTGGAACTCGTACAACAACTGCGCGCCCAAGGACGGCGCGTGGCGATGGCGGGTGATGGCATCAATGACGCGCCCGCGCTTGCTGCCGCTGACGTGGGCATCGCGATGGGAACCGGCACCGATGTCGCCATGTCCAGCGCCCAGGTGACCCTGGTCAAAGGCGACCTGCGCCGCATCGTGCAGGCGCGTGCCATTTCGGCTGCGACCGTGGCCAATATGAAACAGAACCTGACTTTTGCCTTCGTCTACAACGCTATTGGTGTACCGATCGCCGCTGGCTTGCTGTATCCCGTGTTCGGACTGTTGCTCAGCCCGATGATCGCCGCGCTGGCGATGAGCCTGAGTTCAGTCTCGGTGGTGACCAACGCGCTGCGTTTGTCCAAGGTTGCGTTGCCCACATTTTCAAACGATGTCCGCGATTCCGAGCCGATGCCTGGCGCGTCGTAGCACTGACGGCTCACTCCCCCACGAGATGTTCAATGAAACGTATGACCCCGTTGTATCTGCTCATATTGCCGATATTTGCTGGCACCGTGCTGGCCGCCGGCACGAAGCCCACCACCGATCACAGCCAGATCGACCATAGCAAGATGGATCATGATGCCGGTCATGCAGAGCAAGCGGGCAACGCCGCTGGATTCACAGCACTGGATCGCAACAAAGACGGCACGTTATCGAATGCGGAACTGGCCAAACACAAACTTTCACCGCACTTCGGCATGCTGGATGTCAACCGCGACGGTCGACTTACGTCTGCGGAGTTCGACGCAGGTAAAGGCATGTGATCTCCGCGACGGGAGGCTACGAGTCCTCCCCTGCCCGCGGCCCGAATAACTGCAAGGAGACACGATATGAATGACCATTCGCATGCCAAGCACGGCGACGGCCAATATGGCCGTTTGCTGATGATGATGGCTGTTTCGTTCCTGGCGATGTATGCATTGATGTATGCCATGGTGGACAGCTGGGGCAACGTCTACCACAACGTGAACCAGTTCTATATGGCCGGGCTGATGAGTGCGCCGATGCTGCTCATCGAGCTGGTGCTCATGTCGAAAATGTATCCGAGCCGACGATGGAACCTTATCCTCGGACTTGGCACGGCAGTCTTCATGGCCCTGTGCTGGTTCGGTATCCGGGAGCAGGCAGCGGTGAACGATGGGCAGTTTGTCCGCTCGATGATTCCGCACCACGCCGGTGCGATCCTGATGTGCGAGCAGAACCGGCTGACTGATCCAGATCTGCAGCGACTTTGCCAGGACATCATTTCTTCCCAGCGTGCAGAGATCGCACAGATGAAGGCAATATTGGAAAAAGGCCGCTAGTCGTTTGCATGACAGAAGAGACGAAGCGGACACTTCACTCGTCGACCTTGGGCTGAATTCCTCTGGCTCAATTGGCACCCACATCCAGTCGGCTACACATCGTTTTTGAATAAGGCCGAAGTGATCCAACGTCGTACATGGCCAACGCAGGAAGCAATGGTCCTGGCGACGTTGATCCGGGTGGATGGGTTCCATCATCGACGACTGCTGTCGTTGATCGGCAACATCCTGCCTTCAGAAGCTGAAGCGATCTGTCATCCAAAAGGCCCCGAGCAAAAGCAGGCGGCTTGACTCAAACCACATGGGCTCCGAAATTTCCGGAGCGGATCAGTTCACGGACGACCGGAGCTCCCGTTGTTTTGATCGGGATAAGCCCCGGCACGCGGACCAAAAATCATGTCCCCACGTCCCCATGTCCACGGTGGGCGCAGGTACAGCAGCCTTGGACTCACATTGGCGTTCGACTTCAAGCCTATCCTGACGCTATGAACGAATATCCGCCTTCCCTCATG
>JBBRVM010000482.1:0-3341 GCA_038246865.1 Burkholderiales bacterium | reverse complement strand
TGATGTCGCCGCGCTCCAGCCCCGCTTTGTCGCCAGGGCCGCCCGCGGACAAGCGCCCGACGTTCACGCCGTCTGCGTCCTCAAACGTCGTCACACCCAGCCACGGTCGCTGCGCGCCTTTGCGTTGGCCGTTGGCGATAAGGTCGTCGAGGATCGGTTTCAAAATATCAACGGGGACGAACATATTGCCCGGCATCCCGGTGCCGTTGCCCGCAGCGTCACGCACAAAGAGAGAGCCCACGCCAACCAGTTTGCCCGAAGGCTCAACCAGCGCCGCGCCGCCCCAGTCGGCGATCGGCGGGAAGGTGAAAATCGCGTTGTCGAGCAGATATTCCCAGCCGCCGGTGAACTCGCGGCGCGAGGTGATGAAGGCGGGTGCGATGTTGCCGCGCGCACCGGCGGCGAGCACGGCGTCTTTTTCTTTCAGCGATTTGGCGTCGCCGAGTACGAACGGCTCGCCCTGTGCCGGCGCAAGCAGGCGCACCAAGCCGAGCCCCGTCTCCTGATCAAACCCCGCGA
Organism: Burkholderiales bacterium; assembly: GCA_038246865.1. Taxonomy (GTDB): domain Bacteria; phylum Pseudomonadota; class Gammaproteobacteria; order Burkholderiales; family Casimicrobiaceae; genus Casimicrobium. The sequence goes on along the minus strand of JBBRVM010000482.1, from coordinate 2,822 downwards.
CTTTTCCCGGTAGTTTGCGTCCTTTGTAATCGGTAATTTCAACCTCGTCAGCCTCCATCACGAGATAGCCGATGGTGAGCACCAGCTTGGGTGACAGCAGGATTCCGTTGCCTTCCCGCTCGGCTCCGAGCGTGGCGTTGCTCTTTGCGCCGGGAGCTGCCATCGTTCGCAACTTAACCACGCCGCTAAGCGCCTTTTCAATAACTTCGCCCGACATCTTGTCGGAGAATTTTTCGGTGGGGACTTTGTCCGCTTTGCTGCCTTGGGCGAACGAAGCGCCAAAAAAACAGCAAGCCAATAGGCATGCGGTGAGAGCGGTCAATCTGCGCATTACAAATACTCCTGAAGCGGTGGTGACTCGGCAATTAAAATAGTCGCATGAATCATGCCGCTACCGCAATAGAAGTTTCGCGAAAACCCCGCTCGCTCCCGTTCTCGCTCTCGCGCGACGGTAAGCGCCTGAGAAACATTGTTGGCGCAGCGGTCACCGACTTCGGCATGATCAGCGAAGGCGACAAGATCATGGTTTGCCTGTCGGGCGGCAAAGACAGCTACACGATGCTCGATCTGCTGCAAGCGCTGCAAGTGGTGGCTCCGGTGAACTTCGAACTTATCGCGGTCAATCTCGATCAGAAGCAGCCCGATTTTCCCGAGCACATCCTGCCCGAATACCTGGCTAAATCCGGAGTCAATTTCAAGATCGTTGAATCCGATACGTACTCGATCGTCAAACGGGTTTTGGAAGAAGGCAAAACGATGTGTTCGCTCTGCTCTCGCCTGCGGCGCGGCATTTTGTATCGCACCGCGAAAGAACTTGGCTGCACCAAGATTGCGCTTGGGCATCACCGCGAAGACATTCTCGGCACGTTCTTCCTGAACATGTTCTATGGCGGCAAGCTGAAAGCCATGCCGCCCAAACTCGTGTCCGACAATGGCGAACATGTAGTGATTCGTCCGCTCGCCTACGTTCGCGAGAAGGACATCGTGAAATACGCCAAAGAGCGCGAATTCCCGATCATCCCGTGCAATCTCTGCGGCTCGCAACCAAACCTACAACGCGCAGTGGTGGGCCGCATGCTGCAAGACTGGGACAAGAAATTTCCCGGTCGTATCGAGACGATGTTTAGAAGCCTACAGAACATCGTGCCATCACACCTGGCGGACTCGAAATTGTTTGATTTTCAGGGGTTGGCGGCGCGGGGCGACGATGAATTGCCTGCCGCATTCGATGGCGGCGACACGGCCTTCGATGTTGACCCCGACATCGAAAATTTGATGCGCCGGGAGCAGTCGGCGGAGGCTAGCGTAGTCACATTCGCTGATCGATAAAGGATTCGTAAGACGATATAATCATCGATATGAGTACCGTAACCCTATCTAGTAAATTTCAGGTTGTCATGCCGCGCGAGGTTCGCGAACGCATGAAGCTTAAGCCTGGGCAAAAGCTCTCGGTACTTGCCTATGACGGGCAAATTCGATTGATGCCGCAACTGCCGGTGACTGCGTATCGCGGTATGTTCAAAGGCATGGACACAACCATTCCTGATGAGCCAGACCGTACCTTCGACTAAGCGCGGATCAGCGCCCAAGACGCGCTCCGTCGCGACGAACGGTGCGTTTAACGTCGTGGACTCTTCGGGCTGGCTCGAATATTTTGAGGGATCTGATAGTGCGGGCCTGTTCGCGCCCGCTATAGAAAATACCGAACGACTGATCGTCCCTGTTATTTCGATCTATGAAGTGTTCAAGCGCTTTCGAATCAAGCGTTCGCAAGACGACGCGGAGCAAGCGGCAGAACTCATGCAGCGGTCGCTGGTGGTCGATGTCGATCTGACGCTCGTGCTCAGCGCGGCGGCCAACGGTTTGCCATTGGCCGACAGTCTTATTTACGCAACGGCACTCGCTCATGGTGCCACACTATGGACGCAAGACAGTCACTTCGATGGCCTACCTGGCGTGAAATATTTTCCAAAGCCATGAACGCAACGGTCTCAATCATCAAGGGCGCGTGTCCGCACGACTGCCCGGACACCTGCGCGCTGGAATATCACGTTGTGGACGGAAAACTCATTGAGGTGAAGGGCTCGGCTACGCACAGCGTAACGGCTGGAGTGCTCTGCACCAAGGTCGCGAAGTATCCGCTGCGCACGTATCACCCGACACGCATCAAGACGCCGCTGAAGCGCATCGGCGCAAAGGGTGGAGGCAAGTTCGTACCGATTTCGTGGGACGAGGCGCTAACGACGATTGCGTCGAAACTCAAGTCCGTCATTGCCGAGCACGGCGCGGAGGCGATCCTGCCCTACAGCTACGCGGGCACGATGGGAATCTTGCAATATGGCTCGATGGATCGCCGCTTTTTTCATACCATTGGCGCGTCGCAACTGGATCGCACGATCTGCTCGAGCGCAGGCGCGGCGGGGCTCGCAGTCACGCTCGGTTCGCGCATGGGCACCGATGGTGAAGCGTTTGCGCATAGCGAGCTGATCATTTTGTGGGGCACGAACCCGATCACGTCAAGCGTGCACTTGTGGAGCCGTTGCCAGGAGGCGAAAAAACGTGGGGCGCGGCTAATTGCGATTGATCCGTACCGATCGTTGTCGGCGGAAAAGTGCCATCAATGGTTGCCGATCAAGCCGGGGACGGATGCGGCGCTGGCGCTAGCGATGATGCATGTGCTGGTGCGCGATGATTTGCTCGATCATGATTACATCGCGAAATACACGCTCGGTTTTGCTGAGTTGAAAGGGCGCGTTGCCGAGTGGTCACCGGAGCGCGCCGCAGTGATTTGCGGCATCAGTGCCGACGAAATTGAAACGATT
>JBBRVM010000481.1:0-3346 GCA_038246865.1 Burkholderiales bacterium | reverse complement strand
GAGGGGTGGCAGCCTCAGGCGGCGCAACCGAAGTGACTAACTCAACCGAAACCGGCTGATGCTCAACCTGTTTCCAGCGAACGCTGAAAATTAACCCCGCTGCCAGCGCGATGTGAACGAGGATCGCTCCGATCCATGCCTTTGTTTTTGATGCCTCCATCAGACCACCGGAGCACCGCTACAAATTCTTTTACAGGGATGCAGTGTTAGGCGAAGCGCGCGCAACAACCGGAATCTACGGCCTGGTACATGAGCGCTTTTGCCAATCGCGCGAGCACGATGCAACGACACAATGCGCCCTAGAAACGAATTTATAGCGGTGCTCACTAGCCGCCCTCTTTGGCGACCAGTCCTACGCGTTTCACGCCCCGCGCGTGCAGCGCACCGAGGAGCCCGACGACCTCGTCGTATTTGACGTTCTTGTCGGCAGCGATGACGACAGGGCGATCTTTCACCTTTTGCAATTCGAGCACGCGCGTCACCACGATTGCACGCGTCAGTTTTTCACGCGAAGTGACATTGCCATCGCGCAGACTCAACGCGCCGTCTGCCTTGACCGTCACCTCAATCGGATCACTCTGCGTCGCGGTCAGCGTTTGACCCACGCTCGGCAATTCGATTTCGCCCGTTCGCAGCGCGGGCGTGGCGATCATGAACACGATGAGCAGCACCAGCATGACGTCAATAAACGGGACGACGTTGATCTGGCTGACGAGTTTGCGGCGTTGCATGGCGCGCTCGCTTAAGCCTGGCGCTGAAGAATGTTCAAAAACTCTTCGGCAAAAGTTTCCAGCTGCGTCTGGATTCGATCCAGCTGCGCCTGAAAACGGTTGTACGCCACCACCGCCGGGATGGCAGCAAACAGGCCGATGGCCGTTGCAATCAGCGCCTCGGCAATACCCGGCGCGACCTGAGCGAGCGTGGCCTGCCCAACGCTGGCGAGACCACGGAACGAATTCATGATGCCCCACACGGTGCCGAGCAAACCGATGTACGGGCTCACGCTGGCCACGGTGGCGAGGCCCGGAAGCTGATGTTCGAGCGCATCAATTTCGCGCTGCATCGCGGCTTTGAGCGCGCGACGTGTGCCATCGACCACAGCTTCTTTCGACACCGACGCCTGTCGCTTTTGCTTGATGAATTCGCGAAAGCCTGCGGCGAACACTTCCGCCTGCGGCCCCTGTTTTTCGCGGCCCTCGCTAACGCGCTGGTAGAGCTGATTCAAATCCGAGCCTTGCCAGAACGTGTCATCGAACGCAGTGTTCCTTTTGGCCGCGCGCTTCAACGTCGCGCCCTTGTAAAAAATCAGCCACCACGACCACAGCGACAACAGCACCAGCAGCAGCATGACCGCCTGCACCGGCAGGCTGGCCCCGGTGATCAGATGAATGAGCGAGAGATCAGCAGTGGGCTTCATTAGGCAATCGGAAGAAGGGTTGTTTTCATGGCAGCACGCAGCCCCGGCGGCATGCGGATAGGGCCGGACAAATCGCTGGCAATGAATGCCAGTGTGACTGTAGCGGACAGTAACAGTTCATCAGCAGCGACCGCAAGTCTCCCCTGCGAAGTAGGGGAGATGTCGGCACCGCCGACAGAGGGGTCACGTGCGCGCAGCACACGCTGACGGATCACGAGCCTGCTGGCGCCCACTTCAGTCGGCTCTGCGGTGACGGTGATCATGTCACCGAGCACTGCGGGCAGGTGATAGTCCGCTTCTACGCGACGCACCACGAACACCGCCTTCATATCACGCTGAATCACGTCAAGCTCAAAGCCCGCCGCGCGCAACCATTCGGTACGAGCACGCTCCAGATATCGCAGATAGTTGGCGTAATAAACCACGGCCCCGACATCCGTGTCTTCGTAATAAATGCGGACCGGAATGGAGAACGGTACTTCCCCCTCTCCCCTCGTGGGAGAGGGTTGGGGAGAGGGGGTAGATGGCGAGCTATCCATCATTACCAAACAACTCCCCACTCCCCATCGCCGCAGGCGGCACCAGGCCAAAATGCCGATACGCCCGCGCTGTCGCCACACGCCCGCGACTGGTGCGCTGGATGTAGCCCTGCTGAATCAAAAATGGTTCGATCACGTCCTCAATCGTCTCCCGCTCTTCGCTGATTGCGGCGGCCAGATTGTCCACCCCCACCGGCCCGCCTGCGAATTTTTCAACGATGGTTTGCAGCAATTTGCGATCCATCACATCAAGCCCATGCGCATCGACATCGAGCATCACCAGCGCCGCATCCGCCACCGCGTGCGTCACATGCCCGCTCGCCTTCACCTCGGCAAAATCACGCACCCGGCGCAGCAGGCGATTGGCGATACGCGGCGTGCCGCGCGAACGCTTGGCGATCTCGGTAGCACCCGCGCTATCCATCTTCACGTCAAGCAAACGCGCCGAGCGCGTCACGATGCGCGACAGCTCTTCATCGCTATAAAACTCCAGCCGCGCCACGATGCCAAAGCGATCACGCAGCGGATTGGTCAGCATGCCCGCGCGGGTCGTCGCACCGATCAGCGTGAACGGCGGCAAGTCGAGCTTCACCGAGCGCGCACCCGGCCCTTCGCCAATCATGATGTCGATGGCGTAGTCCTCCATCGCGCTGTACAACGTCTCCTCCAGCACCGCGCTGATGCGATGAATCTCATCAATAAACAGCACGTCGTTCGGCTCAAGATTGGTCAAGAGCGCCGCAAGATCGCCCTTCTTTTCCAGCACCGGGCCGGACGTCTGATGCATGTTCACGCGCATCTCGCGCGAGATGATGTGGGAGAGTGTGGTCTTGCCCAACCCCGGCGGCCCGAACAAGAGCACATGATCGAGCGGCTCTTTGCGCGACCGCGCAGCCTCAATAAAAATCGAAAGCTGGCCGCGAATTTTTTCCTGCCCGATGTATTCGTCCAGCTGCTTCGGGCGCAGCGCACGCTCGAGCGCTTCTTCCTGCTTGCTCTCGCTCTTCGGCGCAATCAGGCGATCAGATGCGCCACCGTCCGGTCTTGCTCGGGCGTCGCCGGATGGGCGCGTCGTAGCACTGGTGAGCGTGTCGTCGTGGATAGCCATACAGCTATTCTATTGGGGGAATCGGTCGCCTACCGCCATCAATCGCTGCACACCGCCGTCATTCCCGCGAAGGCGGGAATCCAGCTCGTAATCCCCGCGAAGCGCAAATCAGTCCCCTCGCCCTTGAGGGGAGAGGGTTAGGGAGAGGGTGATGGCGGCATCCGAGCCCCACTTGCTGGAATTGCCAACTCCCCGTTCGTGGTGCGCTTGTCGAACGATGGACGCTGATCAACGATTGCGCTCATGCCGCGCGGCAGTAACTTTCTTTTGCTTCGCCAAAAG
>JBBRVM010000480.1:0-3353 GCA_038246865.1 Burkholderiales bacterium | reverse complement strand
TTCGGCTACCGGAAGGGCGCGTTCACTGGCGCGGAAACAGATCGCGATGGTTTCTTTCAGGCGGCCACAGGCGGCACACTATTTCTTGACGAAGTCGCCGATTTGCCGCTGTCGCTTCAGGTGAAATTGCTGCGCGCGATTCAGGAGAAGCGCGTCCGCAAAGTCGGCAATACCGCCGAGGACGCGATTGACGTTCGCATCGTGAGCGCGACGCACAAAAATTTGTCGGCGCTCGTGCAATCGGGTCACTTCCGGCAAGACCTGTTTTATCGCCTGAACGTGTTGCAGGTCGAGATGCCGGCGCTGCGCGAAATTGCGCCCGACATTCCCGTGATTGCCTCGCGGACACTAGCTCGGATCACCGGAAATTCCGGCGCGAAACTGTCGCCCGGTGCGTCGAGTGCGCTGATGCGCTACAGCTTTCCCGGCAACGTGCGCGAACTGGAAAATGTGCTGGAGCGCGCGGTGGCGCTGGCCGAAAATCCTGATCTCATCGAAGCGTCTGATCTGCGCTTGACGGTGGACGATCATCCGGTCACGCAGGCGGCTGCATCGGGCGCGACCGCAGACGCCGGGACGCTGGCGGGCCGCGCGCCGCTCCAGGATTTTCTGGATCGTAGCGAACGCGAAACGCTCGAACTTGCCCTCGCGCAGACACGCGGCAATCGCACGCAGGCCGCGAAACTATTGGGCATTACCTTCCGCTCAATGCGCTATCGGCTGGAGCGACTCGGCATGGAACCGGATGACCTCTGACCCGTCGGTTTGGACTGAGGGTTGGTGGAACGGTGCGACGTGGTGCGCCAGCCCGAACTTTGATTCGCGTCCTGTCGGCGTCGAGGTGAAACTGGTGGTACTGCATCACATCAGCCTTCCTGCAGGGCAGTTTTATGGTGATGCCGTTTGTGACTTTTTTGAAAATCGGCTGGATGTCGCGCGTTATCCGGAGCTAACTGAGTTAGCGGACGTCCACGTCTCCGCGCATTTTTTCTTGCGGCGAACCGGTGAAGTTCTTCAGTTCGTGAGTTGCGATGATCGCGCCTGGCATGCGGGTATTTCTGTGTGGCGTGGACGGAGCGGCTGCAACGACTTTTCAATCGGGATTGAGATTGAAGGCGATGCGGTCGCGCCGTTCTCTGACGCGCAATACGCAGTACTTGATCAACTGCTCGCTGCGATCGGGCAGAACTTTCCGATTATGGGCGTGAGCACGCACAGCGAAATTGCACCGGGCCGAAAAATTGACCCCGGCCCTACGTTCGAATGGTCGCGGCTGCGCTCACAGTGGCCAGTTTGACCAATAAAATTTGGTATCAGCTTTTTCTTGTAATGACGGCTGCTTCGGGGCCAGACATTGAAAAGTGCTGATGTCGATAAGCCTCAATATCGGCGTTTAGCCCCGATAAAATGGCGCTCTCAATAAAAAGTTTCCGACACTTTTGTGTGGTTATCCTGGCGCGCCGCACGTCCCGCGCAGCGCCAGCGCGACCGGCCCGCCTACAATTCATCGCCATGCAATTCCTCCTCGAATACGCGCCGATCATTCTTTTTTTCGTCGCGTACAAACTCAAAGATATTTATTTCGCCACTGGCGTCGCCATTGTGGCCTCTGTCATTGCCATTGCGTGGACGTGGTTCAGCACGAAGCGCGTGAGCACGATGCAGTGGCTATCGCTTGGCATCATCGTAGTCTTCGGCGGTGCAACGCTCCTGCTGCATGACGAAACTTTCATCAAATGGAAGCCGTCTGCGCTTTACGGCGCGTTTGCACTGGCGCTGCTGTTTGGCAAGCTGGTGCTCAAGAAAGACTGGATTCAGCTGGTGTTCAAACAGGCGCAGATTCAGGCCCCAGACGCGCTCTGGAGCAAGTTAACCTGGGCGTGGATCGTATTTTTCGTGTTTATGGCCGCACTTAACGGCTATGTAGCGACCCATTACAGTCTGGACACCTGGGTCAACTTCAAAGTGTGGTGGGCGATGGGTATCTTTTTCGCCTTCACCATTGGCAATGTGGCCCTCCTCGCCAAGTACATCAAGGACACCCCGGAAAACGAGGCTGCACCTAAATGAATGCATTAGTGAACACGCTGGAACAGCGTCTCGCCCCGCTGGCTGCGACTGTTTTGACCATTACCGACGACTCAGCCCTTCACGCCGGACATGCGGGAAACACCGGCGGCGGGCACTTATCGGCGAAAATCGTGTCCAACGTTTTTTCGGGGCTCAGTACGGTGGCCCGGCACCGCGCGGTTTATGCGCTGGTGGCGGACCTGATGCCGCACACGATTCACGCGCTGTCACTGACGGTGGCGACGCCTGCTGAAGAAGCCTCAACCAAAATCTAGCAAAATATCTAGCTATAAACCTTCAATCACTGGAACAGAAAACGATGAAATTCGGTAACTCAATTGCAGCGGCAGTCCTGATCGCTTCTGCCACGCTGGCAGGTTCAGCTATTGCCCAAACGCCCGCCAAGAAGCCTGCTGCACCCGCGGCGACCGCTAAACCAGCTGCTGGCGAAATCACGGTGCCAACCGAGCAGCTTGATCTGATTCTTAAAGAGCGCCTGGCTCAAGGCCAGCCTGATACACCGGAACTGCGCGCCGTTTTGCGTGACGAACTGGTTAATCGCGAACTCTTCATGCGCGCCGCCAAGGCCAAAGGCATTGACCGTGTGCCAGCGATGAAAACGCAGATGCAGGTCGCCAGCGATTCCATTCTGATCCGCGCCTACATCAACGAATATCTGACGGCTAACCCGGTGACCGACGAGATTTTGAAAAAAGAATACGAGACGATCAAAGCCGGTCTCGGTGACAAGGAATACCGCGCTCGCCACATTCTCGTCGAGAAAAAAGACGAAGCCGAAAACATCATCAAGCAGTTGCAGGCGGGTGGCAAGTTTGAGGAACTCGCCAAAGCGAATTCGAAAGATCCAGGCTCCAAAGACAATGGCGGCGATCTCGATTGGGCCGTACCGTCGAATTTTGTCAAGCCCTTCGCTGATGCGATGATCGCGTTACAAAAAGGCAAGTACACGACCATCCCGGTTCAAAGCCCATTTGGTTTTCATGTGATCCAGCTTGAGGACTCACGCGAAGCTAAAGCCCCTGCGTATGACGAAGTGAAGCCACAACTGGCGCAGCGTCTTCAGGGTCAGGTCGTTGAAAAACATTTGGCCGAACTGCGCGCGAAGGCCGGCGTGAAGTAAGCAACTCGCTTCTTCGTTGCATGGCAACAAAGCCACCTTCGGGTGGCTTTTTCATTGCTGGTCATTCTTTGTCGCCAATCAAAGACGAAAAGACAGGCAAGCGACAGAAGGATGCACCATAATCCCAGCGTCACTACTCAGG
>JBBRVM010000479.1:0-3363 GCA_038246865.1 Burkholderiales bacterium | reverse complement strand
TCCTTCAACTCATCGATCAATCGGTATTACAGCCCCGGCGCTGCAAAAAATGCAACACGTGGCTCCCATTTCTACACTGCATTGAACGCTGAAAAGGCGCTTATCACCAATACCGGGACAGAGCGTTTTCCGTCCCCCGGCTCCGGTTGCAACAATGTTCCGAATACCTTCTTCTGCAATGAAGGCGTTGACTCGTTTATTGCGTTGCCGTTTGGAACGGGCTCGGCAACAGATTGCTTTGCCGGCGAGCAGAAAATCTGGCGAGCTTTTCGCGAGCCTGACGATGGCAATCACCGCTACCTCACCAATCGAGCCATGTATGACTACATGGTCAACGAATTGCGCTGGACCGGCGAATTCGTCAGCTTCTGCGCGAAACCGTAGATGAGTTGAGTGCGCGCCCATGGCGGCGCGCACAGCACGGTCGCTCTAGAAGCGATAGCCGATGCTTACCGGATCGCCGGTAGCAACATTTCCCGGCGTCAGCACCACTGCGTTCCAGCCAAATGTTACGCCGCCGAATTCCCCATTGTTGCGGAAGCGCGCAAGCGTGTTGAGCGGCTCCTCCGATGGTCGGCTTCCGGTGGTTTGGTCGGTGGTCGTGACCTGCGCAGCGAACACAATGCTTTATTAGCTTAATCACGACCTTACCCATCGTCAGCGTGTCGACGTGATCTTCGTCCCATGCAGGCAAGCCATTGATCACGAGGTTCGGGCGAAACCGGTTCATTGGCAGGGCCCTATTTGCGCCGCCGCCGATGCGAAGATTCAAATCGGCGAGGGACGCCGTGTTCGTCAGCAGCAACGGATAACCGTCGGCAAAGTAGGTGTGCGCGCCCGAGTCTCCGGAATACAAGCGACTGCATTCACGGCGCATGTCGCGATTGAAGCGTACTAGTCGAACTGCAAAACTCAACCCCAGCCTGCTTGCCAGCCACTTCGCCGCAGCATCGCCCGCGTCAAAGGCGATGGTTTCGTGGTTCCAGACTTTGACTTTGATCAGTGCGTTGCGTGAAGGTGCTTCCACGCTCAAAGCATCGCCGTGATCAGTGGCAAGTGTCAAGCCACCATCATCGTTGACGTCCACGCGAAGGGTTGCCATCGCGGCGCACTCCCGCTGCGTAATGAATTGCGCAGGCGAAGATCGAGCATCGACGACCATCCATTCGCGGTCGTTTGCGAGCCCCGTCATTAAGACTGATGCCCTCTCATGGGCAATACCCCGCGCACCCTTGACCGGATAAGAAAAAAGCCCGGTAACGGTGACGCTATCCGGGCTTTCTGAGGTGTGCATAAATGGAGCCTAGTTCGCTTTGAGCCCGGCCGTGTACTCGGCCAACGCCTTCATTTCGCCTTCGGTCAGGCGACTGGCAATCGTCATCATGATCTTGCCGTTCGCGTTGGCGTCGTCCTTGGTCGCGACACCGCGAACACCGCCTTTGAATGCGATCAATTGCGCCAGCGTGTATTCAGCATGTTGGCCGCCGACGCGCGGGTATTGTGCGGGAATGCCTGCACCACTTGGCGAGTGGCAGCCTGCGCAAGCGGGGATTCCACGAGTCGCATCCCCGGCGCGATAAAGGCGTTCAGCGCTCTTGGCGAGCTTTTCGTCTTTCGTGCCAATCGCACGGCCCTTTTGTGCCGCGTAATACACGCCGAGGGACTTCATATCGGCATCGCTCAACGTGGTCGCGAAGCCCTTCATGATGGCGTTGTCACGCTGACCTGTTTTGAAGTGACGCAGTTGCCTGGCGATGTACTGCCAACTCATTCCAGCGAGGTTCGGCTGCGTCGGAATCGGGCTGACGCCATCGATACCGTGGCACCCCGCGCAGACACCGGCGAGCGCCTGACCCTTTGTGTATTCGGGGTCTTTGTCGGCTTGCGCAAATGCCGCCGCCGACAAGATGGAAGCAAAAACTGAAACGGCGGCGATAAAAGGACGACGGCTGAAAGTCATGGCGATTGGCAGTTGAAATTGGATTTCGTCGCGCTTGGTCACGGAAAGGCAACGAAAACAGGGGAAGAGGGGTACTACAACCTAAAATTATAACTTTCACGAACCGGCCGCCTATGGATACCCCTGCCCACACTGCGCGCAAAGCCGCGACCGAGCGACTGGAGCGTATCCCGGAATTTGCGGGGGTGACGTTCGACAAATCGGTTGTCGACGTTGAGGGACTACCCTTTGTTACTGGGCCAGAAATTGCCTTTGCGGGGCGCTCCAATGCCGGAAAGTCGAGCAGCATCAACAAATTTGCCGGGCAGACACGCTTGGCTTACGCCAGCAAAATGCCCGGACGCACCCGCGAGCTTAACTTTTTCCCGCTTCGTAATGGAGGGCATCTCGTTGATTTACCCGGATATGGCTTTGCGCGCACACCGAAGGACAAGCAGCGCGTCTGGACGGGGGTGATTGAGCACTATTTCCGCGAGCGTGAGGCTTTGCGCGGGATCGTTCTGGTGCTCGACGTACGTCACGCGCCAACGCCGCTTGATCTCCAGTTTGTGGAATGGCTGGACGGCTTGGGCCGTGGTCGTCCACCGATGATGTGGCTGCTCAACAAAGCCGACAAGCTCACGCAAAGCGAACGTATGAAGATTCGCAATGCGTTTCGCGAGGGCGAGGCCAAGCCGCTGATTGCCGAGCGCGACGAGATCATTCTGTTCTCGGCGCATACGGGATTGGGCATGAAAGAGTGCGCGGCAACGTTCAACCTTTGGTTGAACAAAGAACCACTACCTGCAGAAACTTCCGAAACCTGACCAGCAAAGAAAAAGCCCCTGAGTGACAATCAATCAGGGGCTCAATGCCTTACGGAATCCGGTAAAGCACCCGCTCAGGGAGGACAAGCAGGAGACGACACGTCTAGGACGAACTGTACTTGCCGAGCGAATGCATGTCAACAGACAGTAACGCCGAATTGACGCTATTTCAGCAGTGTTTTCCCTAGGTGTCCATTCGGCGATACCCGACGGCCTCCGCGACGTGCGCCAACGCAATTCGCTCGGCACCTGCAAGATCAGAAATTGTTCGCGCGACTCGCAAAATTCGATGTTGTGCGCGCGCCGACAGTCCAAGTCGCGTGGCAGCCTGTTGCAGCAACGCTGAACCAGGCTCATCTAGCGCGCAATGAATGTCCAATTCGGTCGACGACAGGTCAGCGTTCGCCTTTTTCTGGCGCAGTTGCTGACGTTCACCCGCCGCAATCACCCGGACACGAACGGTGGCGGAGGAATCGCCATCGGCCGCAGCGCGTAAAGACTCCGTGGCAACCGTGGGTACGGTAATTTGCAGGTCAATCCGGTCGAGCAACGGGCCAGAAATTTTGCTTCGATAACGAGCGATCTGATCGGGTGTGC
>JBBRVM010000478.1:0-3366 GCA_038246865.1 Burkholderiales bacterium | reverse complement strand
TTGAACCCGAGCACGGACTATCACCCCATGCAGGTGATTCCACTCTTCAGGCGCTGGCGTCCTTCGATGCTGCGCAATCTGATCCTCACCGGCATCCTGTGTGTGGTGATCGTAGCGCTCATCGCCATCACGATTGCGGCGTTCGGTGGACGCCTCACCTGGCAGCGCATTTTCGAAATTTCCACGGTGACGTTGGCTATCGGCTACACCCAGCACTATGTCTACAAGTTTTTCATCTCGATGGCGAGAAAGCGGCCTGGCTGGGCACGCTGGGTCATGCATCCCGCCTTTCTCGGTCTGGTGCTTCCGGTGGGCGGCATCTACATTGGCTATTCCATCGGGCTGGCGGTTGTCACGCGCGGTACGGTGTTCCGCTTCAACGAGGGCTGGCGCGAGTTTGTATTTGCCTCCTGCATCGCCGTCGCCATTGGCTGGGCGCTGTGGGAGTCAGTCGAAGCCAGCCGCAAGCGAGAAGTTGAGGCTCGAGAACGCGCTCAGCTTGAGGCTTCCGTTGCCCAAGCGGATCGTGAACGAGCGACGGCAGAACTAAAAGCGCTACGCGCTCAAGTGGAACCACACTTTCTCTACAACACGCTCTCCAACGTGGTCAGCCTGATCGAGCGCGAACCGAAGACCGCGAAGCACATGACCGAACGGTTGATCGGCTACCTGCGGCACACGCTGGACGCGTCGCGACGAGAGCACGCCACGGTCGGTGACGAGCTGGAAATCATCGCCGATTATCTGGAAATTTTGCGCATCCGCATGGGCGAACGGCTGACGTATTCGCTGGACGCTGACGACGCGGCGCGTGCGATGCCGCTGTCGCCGATGCTGTTGCAACCGCTTGTCGAGAATGCGATCAAGCACGGGCTGGAGCCGAAGATTGAGGGGGGCAACGTAACGTTGTTAGCGCGTGTCGAGAACGGCGCGCTGCGGATCGAGATTGCCGACACCGGTTTGGGTTTTGGCGTAGCGACGGACACTGGCGGCAGCGGAAGCGGGCTGGCGAACGTTCGCGCACGGTTGAAAGCGCTTTACGGCGACGCGGCGAAGCTCACGATTGACCAGCTCGTCGAACCAGCGACGGGTACGAAAATCAGTCTTTTTATCCCCGTCCAGGAATAGCAGCTTTATCGTGAAACGACCTATCAATAAGGGCTAACGTCGATAAACGCCTAAAGTCAACTAATGATGAAAAACGTGTATAGCCCCAGTATGATAGGCCTTTGAGCCATAAGTTGTCAAAAATTCTAAGGCATTTTTATGTCCAATTTCACGGCACTGATCGCAGAAGACGAATCCCATCTGGCTCTGGCGCTGAAAGACGCGCTCGCCCGGACCTGGGCAGAGTTGCGCATTGTTGACGTCGTCGGCAACGGCCCGGCCGCGATTCACGCCGTAGATCGACATGCGCCGGACGTGCTATTTCTCGACATTCGGATGCCAGGCCTCACCGGGCTGCAGGTGGCGGAGCGCCTGGCCGGTAGCGAAGGACCATTGGTGGTTTTCGTCACTGCCTACAACGAATACGCAGTGCAGGCGTTCGAGCGCGAAGCCGTGGACTATCTGGTGAAGCCGGTCAACGATCAGCGGCTCGCAGAAACCGTCGAGCGCCTGAAAAAGCGATTGACCGCAAAAGAGCCAGAGGCCGAAACTAGCGAACTCACCCGCGCGCTCGACCTGATCAAACGCCTTGCAGGCGGTGGCAACAGCGGCGCCACGTCGTACCTGAAATTTTTCCGCGCTGGCATCGGTGACACGGTGCGCATTGTGCCCGTCGACGAGGTCACGCACCTGCAAGCGCAGGACAAATACGTCTCGCTCTACACCGCCGACGGCGAGCAACTGATCCGCATTTCACTCAAAGAATTAGCCGATCAGCTCGACCCGAATTGCTTCGTACAGGTTCACCGTTCGACGATCATCAATATGCGCTCAGTCGTCACGGCAGATCGTGACTTCACGGGGCGCGTCATGCTCACGCTCAAACACGTGAATGAAAAGATTCAGGTGTCGCGGCAGTATGCGCATTTGTTTGCGCGGATGTAGTTCGTCACGCGAGACATCGGTTCTCGCGTTTACGCCTTCGCGTAAAACACATTGAAATCCTTCCGCTCATCCTGCCAAAGCTGAGGCTCGGTAAAGCCGGCCTCGATCAGGAGACTGCGGAACTGTTCGGGCGAATATTTGTAGGAATTTTCGGTGTGAATACGCTCGCCTTGGGTGAAGCGGCGAGTTGCGCCGCGAATGCGAATGGTGACTTCCCGGCGCGCTTCCACATGCATTTCGATGCGCCCTAGCGCCGCGTTGTAAAACCCGCGATGCTGCCAGTCGCGCACATCAAAGTCCGTACCCAGCAATTGATTGACGTGACGCAGCGTGTTCAGATTGAAGGCTGCGGTGACGCCCAGTGCATCGTCGTACGCGGCGTCCAGCCTCGCCGAGTCTTTCTTGGCATCAACGCCGATCAGGAGGCCGCTCTCCGCCGTGTCGCAATGCGCACGTATTTGCTTTAAAAACCAGAGCGCTTCGTCGGGTAAAAAGTTCCCGATCGACGAGCCAGGATAGACGAAGAGGGTGGGCGCTTTCACCATGACCGAAGTCACGTCAAGCACGCGTGAAAAATCGGTGATGAGGCCCGCAAGCGCAGGCGCGTCGGCGTTGCCTGCAAGGCGGGCGAGTGCTTCTTGCGCGGCGGTCTCCGAGATGTCGACGGCGACGTAGCGCGAGGGTTTCAAAGCTGCGAACCACGATTCTGCCTTCACCGAATCGCCCGAACCCAAATCGATAAATTGCTTGCCGGTACCGATGACCTCCGCGATCTCACTGCGATGGAGCTCGAAGATCGCCGCCTCGGTACGCGTCGGGTAATACTCTGGCGTCAGCACAATCGCGTTGTAAAGCGTTGAGCCAATCGCGTCGTAGAAAAACTTCGGCGGAATGCTCGCTGCCGGCGCAATCAGGCCTCGCTCCAAAGCATCAAGCTCGGTCTTCGCATCGAGCTTGAGTGTGTTGGTTATCGTGAAACTGCGAGCGGGCGGTGCGTCGGCGAGAGCGGCGACACGGTGCGTAGTAATCAGGTGATGCGTTGGCATGAAAGACCTATCTGGCGAGGCGAATACCGCTGAACTGCCAGCGTTTCTCAGGTTGGAAAAAGTTGCGATAGGTCACGCGGGAGTGACCCTCGGCAGTGGCCGATGAACTGCCCTTCAGCACGAACTGATTACACATGAATTTTCCGTTGTATTCACCGACCGCGCCAGCCGCCACAGTGAACCCCGGGTGACCCAGGTAAGCAGAGGCCGTCCATTGCCAGCGCGAACCAAAGTATTGAGTCAACGCGTCAGCAGCGCTGACTGCGTG